>CALDGN010000208.1 GCA_937942965.1 uncultured Acidimicrobiales bacterium
ATCAAGGGTGACCTCCGCATGACCGATGTCGTACGCCGGGCCGTGCGGCAACGTCAGCGTCCGCTTCGCGAGGACCTGGTCGTGCCCTACGGCGTGCAGCGGCTTCGGTTCACCGTCCGTCAGTCCGAAGAGCTCATCGCCCGCACCCGTCGTCGCGCCCGCTTCCACAACCACGGACGCAAGTTCATCCTCGAGGACTTCTACGACCAGCTCGCCAACTCGGGCCGCTACGAAGTCGACCCCGAGGAGCTGCGCGATCACCTGCACTCGACCGACGAGGTCCGAGCCGCGCTCGAATGGATGTGGCCGGTCCTTTCGGCGACCGAACTGCTGCACGACTTCTATGGCTCCAAGGCCCTGCTGCGAGCCGCAGGCGAGCGCTACTTCGGTGGCTCGATCGACAGCCTGTACCGGGCGCGCACCGACCACAGCGAAGTGCTCTGGACCGCGCACGACGTGCCGCTGCTCGACGAAGCGCATCAGCTCGTCGGCCCCCGATCCGGGAAGAACAAGGATCACGACCTGCGGACCTATGGCCACATCGTGATCGACGAAGCTCAAGACCTGTCACCGATGCAACTCCACATGATCGGGCGTCGCTCACTCAATGGTTCGATGACGATCGTCGGCGACATCGCCCAGGCGACCAGCGCGTGGGCCCACCAGGACTGGGACAGCGTCGTCGACCAACTGCCGACGCACAAAGGCATCAACCGATACGACCTGACGATTGGCTACCGAGTACCCGGTCCACTCATCGAGCTGGCCGCCAAAGTACTCAAGCTCGCGATGCCGGGGCTCACCCCGCCACGCGCTGTTCGCCCCGAGGGCGATCCGCCACGGTTCGTCACGACCAACCCCGACGACTTTGGCACCGCGCTCGCCACGACGATCGCCGAAGAGCGAGCCGCGATTGGCGCCGGCAACATCGCCGTCATCTGTGCGACCGGTGCTGCCGAAGACGTCTCTGCGTTCCTCAATGCCCATGAGATCGACCATGGCGTCGCCTATGCCGGCGCACTTGAAAAAGAGGTCTCCGTCATCGAGGTCTCGATGGTCAAGGGTCTCGAAATCGATGCGGCGATCGTGATCGAGCCGGACTCGATCGTCGAGTTCGAGCCCCAAGGCTTGCGTTCGCTCTACGTTGCGCTCACTCGAGCGACACGTCGCCTGGCGATCATCGACACTGGCGACTCCGCTCTCATCCTGAGCTGAACCCGCCTCAGCTCGTCCCGGCGCCGCGGACGAGCGAACCGCGGCTGGCGCAGAACTCCGCCGGGTCGCAAGTGGACGAACGTCGATCCAATTCGGACAGAGTTGGGCCTCTCGTGGCTTCGACTGAATCACCTGTCATACGTTTCGCTCGATAGCGACGAACGAGGGTGAAGCATGGACGAGACGGCACAGATTGGGCGTGGTCAATCAGCGACGGGCTCGGGTGGCACGGTGGCGCGACTGGTCAACGCGACGAAGACATTCGGGACCGGCGATGCAGCCGTCACCGCCCTCGACAACGCCACGATCGACTTCCGCCGCGGCGAGTTCACCGCGGTCATGGGGCCGAGCGGCTCCGGGAAGTCGACCCTCATGTACTGCCAATCGGGGCTCGATCAGCTCTCGAGCGGCCAGGCATTCATCGGCGACGTCGACGTATCGACGCTGTCGGATCAAGAACTCTCGATCATGCGACGTTCAACACTCGGCTTCATCTTCCAGTCGTTCCACCTCGTGCCAGCACTTAACGCCCGTGAAAACATCACGCTGCCTGTCGATCTCGACTCCAACGCCGAAGTCGATGCGGACTTCCTTGACGAGCTCGCCACGGTGCTTGGCATCGAGCATCGGCTTGAGAATCTCCCGAGCCAGCTTTCGGGTGGGCAACGACAACGAGTCGCTGTGGCGCGCGCCATGGTTCCTCGACCGGACGTGATCTTCGCCGACGAGCCGACAGGAGCGCTCGACTCGAAAACCTCGGGCGAGCTGTTGGCGTACTTGCGCACCGCCGTTGATGACCTCGGGCAAACCATTGTCATGGTCACGCATGATGCGGTCGCAGCGAGCCACTGTGATCGGGTCGTCTACGTGCAAGACGGCCGCCTCGTCGATGAGGCCCAACATCCGACGGTTGACGACGTGCTCAACAAGATCCTCGAGCTCAGCTGACGTGATTCGACGCACGCTAAAACTCGCCTGGTTCAAACGAAACCGCTACGCCCTCACGGTCGTCGCCATCGCACTCTCGGTTGCCTTCATCGTTTCGACTCTTCTCCTGACGACCTCGATCGCTGACGTGGGCGAGCCGCTCGGCCGTGGCTATCAGGGCGTCGACATCGTGGTTACCGGGCCAGAGGTCGCGGCAGGCGACGGACCTGTCCAGGCGATCTCGGCACCAGTTCCTGCGCAGGTCGTGGCTCGCCTCGAGGCCAGCGGCTTCATCGCAGCCGGTTTCGCTGATCCCTATGCGCAGGTGCTCAACGCCGATGGCACGGCTGGCGGACAGGACCAGGCCGCATCCAACATCGCCGAACCCTGGTTGGGTGACTCACCGTTGAATGCCTTTGCGATCGAGAGCGGCCGCGCTCCGACGCGAGATGAGGTTGCGATCGATCGCGCGACCGCTCGTTCCGCAGGACTCGACATTGGCGATTCCGTCACCTTCGTGACCGAGGCCGGGGTCAGAGACGCCATGCTCGTCGGGGTCGCCACATTCGGTGGCTCCGACAATGATCCCTACACCTCGACCATCCTGCTGCCCGCCGATGACAGGCTGCTCACGGGTGCCAGCGGCTTCCGTCGCGTGCTTGTCGCCGCCGGCGACCAGGTCCCAACCAGCGCCGCGATCGAAACACTTGCCCCCGACATGGTTGTCGAGACCGGAGCGGCGTGGGTGCTTGCAGAGGAAGACGCCCTCAATGACTTCCTCGGGTTCTTCAGCACGTTCCTGACCGTCTTCGCAGTGGTTGCCGTCGTTGTCGGCATGGTGATTGTCACGAATACCTTCACCGTCTCGTTGTCGCAGCGGACCCAGGAACTTGCGTTGCTTCGACTCGTCGGCACAACCCGACGTCAACTGCTCGTGCAGGTCGTCCTCGAAGCAGTTCTCCTTGGGGCAGCCGGCACCGCAGCAGGAATTCTCCTCGGGCTCGGCGGGGTCTCCGCCCTCGGTTGGTTCCTCGATGTGCTTGGGCTCGTCATCGAGCGTTCTGACGCGATCTCGCTGAGCGCAATCAGCGTCGGTGTCGCGGTCGGCCTCGGTGTAACGGTGATTGCCGCTGTCCGCCCCGCGTGGAAAGCAACCGAGGTCGCTCCCATCGAAGCACTTCGAGCCTCCGATGCCGAGTTGGCAGACGCTGGCGGCCGGCGACGCACGATCGCTGGGCTTCTCCTCGCCGTCGGTCTCGGCTGCCTTGCCTGGGGCGTTCTCCAAGCCGACATCCTCTTTACTGGCATCGCCATCGGAGCGATCTTCTTGGCTCTCTATCTTGGCGCTGATTCGCTCGTTCGAGCGACGGCGCGTCTCACTCGGCGACTGCTCGGTGCGGCGGGCCCGACCGGCACGATCGCGAGTCGGAACTTGGAGAAGAACGCAGGTCGAACCTCCGCAGCAGCGAGCGCTCTCATGATCGGCATCAGCCTCATCGGGTTCTTTACGCTGATGGCCGCGACGATCGGCCAGTTCATTGCGGGCGACGCCGGCGACGCTTTGCGTGCTGATCTCGTCGTCCAGGGAATCGGTAGCCGTCCAGACCCAACGCTGAGCGAGTCCGTACTCGGCGCAATCGAGGGCGTACCCGGCGTCGACGTGCTCGTCCCGCTCTACCAAACCTCGGTCAGCCCGGCGGACGGGGCTGAGATCAATCAAGTGGGTCCAGGAGGCGGCGGGCTCGGAACTGCGATGACCGATGTCCAAGCGCTCGCCCGCGTGTACGACTTCACGGTGAACGCAGGGGCACTCGATGCGATCGGCGGCGAACGGATTGCCGTCGACCAGGCAACCGCGGATGCATTCGATCTCGCCGTCGGAGATGGGCTCGACGTGACCTCGCTTGCTGGTCCCGTTCGACTCGAAGTTGGGACCATCATCGAGACCTCGCTGCCCGGCTCACCACAACCAGCGATCATTGGTGATCTCGCATTGGCCGACACGCTCGGCTACGACGGCCCGGCATCAGCAGCGTTCGTACTGGGCTCACCCTCGGCGACGGCGATCAACGACGCCATTGGAATACCGACGGTCGAAGTCGTCTCGCGTGACGCCTATCTAGATGGGCTGAGCTCGAACCTCGACACCATTCTTGCGCTGGTCTACGCACTCCTGGCGGTGGCCGTGATCGTGGCCCTCATCGGTATTGCGAACACCGTCTCGCTTGCGATCTCCGAACGGGTCGCCGAGATCGCAGCGACGAGGGCGGCTGGCGCGTCCAGCCGTCAGATCTTCTGGTCGCTGCTCGCCGAGTTCAGCCTGCTCGGGGTGGTCGGTGTCGTCTCGGGTCTGGTCTTTGCGTGGGTGTCGGCTGCTGCCTTCTTCAACACACTGTCCGGCGGTCAGATCGCCCAGCCCGAGACCGACATCACGACAGGACTGTTGATCGTCGCAGCGGGACTTGGTGGGGCCATCGCGGCGAGCTGGGTTCCTGCGAGGTCGGCAGCAACGACAGACATCCTCGACGTTCTACGCGCTGACTGATACGCACTGTCGAATTCCCGGCCGAGCCTCGGACAGCGTCGATGAGCGAGTCCTCATCAGGCAAGGTCGGTTTGGCGTTGGGCGAGGGTGGCTCGCACGCAGATCGCCAGACAGACGAGTTCGAGCACGAAGATCAATGCGAACACAACGTTGAACGAGCCGCCGTCCAGCGTGCCTGCGAGCACGTCACTGAACTCGCGCCAGATCGCTCCCGCGAACGCGGCCGCATAGCCGGCCGCGTGGCGAAGCAGGACTGCGGCGAGCATTGCGACGCCGAGCCCGAGGTTGCGTCCTGCCCACGCCGTTCCCATCTTGTCGGCGCCTTCGACGAAATCGATCGCCGTCGTCGGATCGACGAGTGCGCCGATACCGATGATGGTCCCGCCGACTCCCATGAGAATGGCGAAGATGGTGATGGCGAGTGGCACGCCATGGGCCTTGATGAACTTCATGAGCTGGTCCCCTTTGTTGCTTCTGAGCGAAGTCTGAGACCAAGCGAACGGACGGTCGAGGTCCCGATTGGACACGGTCCGATGCGGATCCGACATCGTGCAACGTTTCGGCTGCGACCCCATTTGTGTTGGGGGCGAGTGCTCGGCTGCGACCCCGTCACAGCCCAGCCGTAGCATCAGGGGATGTCGCTCGATCTCTTCTCGCCGCCCGTGCGGGAGTGGTTCGCGACCAACTTCCCTGAGCCCACTCCGCCCCAGGTGCAGGGTTGGCCAGCGATCGCCGAGGGCGACCACACGCTGATCCTTGCTCCGACCGGTTCGGGCAAGACACTGAGCGCGTTCCTCTGGGGCATCGATCGCCTGGCCCGAGAACCGACCGATCCCGACGATCCTCACACCCGCATCGTCTACGTGTCGCCACTGCGCGCGCTCGCCGTCGATGTCGACAAGAACCTGCGTGGACCGCTCAAAGGAATCACGCTCGCGGCTGAGCGACTTGGCATGGCGACCTCGCAGCCAACCGTTGGCGTTCGTACCGGTGACACCACCGCGCAAGAACGTCGCCAAATTGCCCGACGACCGCCCGACATCTTGATCACCACGCCCGAGTCGCTCTACCTCATGCTCACCTCCCGAGCGCGAGAGGGGCTTCAGCGGGTCGAGGCCGTGATCATCGATGAGATCCACGCGCTAGCTGGCACCAAGCGTGGTGCGCACATGTCGCTCACGCTTGAGCGGCTCGAAGCGAACTGCGAGACGCCGCCGCAACGCATCGGGCTGTCTGCGACGCAGCGTCCGCTCGAAGAGACGGCACGCTTCCTGGGCGGTCACGGCGCAGCTCCGGCCGACACCCACGGCACGGGCAAGGGCAAGGGCGACAGCGATCCGCAGGGCACGTGGCGGCCCGTCACGATCGTCGATGCTGGCATTCGGAAAGAGATGGACATTGAGGTCGTCGTACCCATCGACGACATGGGCGACCTCGGCCAGATCGTCGACGAACCCCAGAGCGGGCCGGCATCGGCCGGACCGGTGCGCAAG
Source organism: uncultured Acidimicrobiales bacterium (assembly GCA_937942965.1). Classification (GTDB taxonomy): domain Bacteria; phylum Actinomycetota; class Acidimicrobiia; order Acidimicrobiales; family UBA10347; genus UBA10347. Next base: position 6,181 of record CALDGN010000208.1, read on the forward strand.
AGCATCTGGCCGGCGATCCATCCGCGCCTGCTTGAACTGATCGAGCAGCACACCTCGACGTTGGTCTTCGTCAACAACCGGCGCCTAGCCGAACGACTCGCGAACCGACTCAATGATCTGGCCGAAGAGAAGCGACTCGACGCGCTCGACCGCGATGTCGACGCGATCCTCGCACCGCCAGCCGACGATGATGAGCAGCCGGTGCTGGTCAAGGCCCACCACGGGTCGATCTCGCGCGAGCAGCGCACCATCATCGAAGACGAGTTGAAGTCAGGCACGCTCAAGGGCCTCATCGCGACCAGCTCACTTGAGCTCGGTATCGACATGGGGTCGATCGACATGGTCGTCCAGGTCGAATCGCCTGGGGCGGTCAGTCGAGGCTTGCAGCGGGTGGGCCGGGCTGGGCACAACGTCGGCGACATCTCCAGGGGCAAGCTGTTCCCCAAGCACCGCGCCGACCTACTCGAAGCGGCCGTCGTCGCCCACCGCATGCAGCACGGGCTCATCGAGTCGACACGCTTCTTGCGGAATCCGCTCGACGTGCTCGCCCAACAGATCGTCGCCATGTGCGCCATGGACGACTGGAAGGTCGACGACCTCGCCCGCGTCGTTCGCGGCTCCGCGAACTTCGCCGAACTCAGCGACGACGTCCTTCGCAATGTCCTCGACCTGCTCGCAGGCCGTTATCCGAGCGAGCAGTTCTCCGAGTTGCGACCGCGCATCGTCTGGGACCGCGTCGACGGCGAACTACGCGGCCGCCGTGGCGCACAACGCCTCGCCGTCACCAATCCCGGCACGATCCCGGACCGGGGCTTGTTCGGCGTCTTCCTCCCCGACGGCACTCGTGTCGGCGAACTCGACGAAGAGATGGTCTACGAAAGCCGTCCCGGCGAGGTGTTCCTGCTCGGCGCCTCGAGTTGGCGTATCGAAGAGATCACCTTCGAGCGGGTCATCGTTACGCCAGCTCCCGGTGTGCCCGGCAAAATGCCGTTCTGGCGCGGCGACGGCCCTGGGCGCCCACTTGAGCTGGGCGAGGCCATGGGCGCCTTCACTCGCGAGCTCCGTGACCACAAGGACCCCGTGCCGTGGCTGGTGAACGAGGTCGGCCTCGACGCGCTCGCCGCAGACAATCTGCTGGGCTACCTCGATGAGCAGGCCGACGCGACCGGCTCAGTCCCTGACGACCGCACGATCGTGGTCGAGCGGTTCCGAGACGAGATCGGCGACTGGCGAGTCTGCATCCACACCCCGTTCGGTGCGCAGGTGCATTCCCCGTGGGCGATGGCTATTCGGGCCAGAGCCCAAGAAGAACTCGGCACCGACGTCGAGATGATCTGGAGCGACGACGGCATCGTCATGCGACTCCCCGAACACCTCGAAGAACTGCCGCTCGAACTGTTCACGTTCGCGCCGGCCGAGATCGATCGCATCGTCATCGACCAGCTGCCAGGAACTGCGCTGTTCGCATCACGCTTCCGCGAGGCGGCAGGTCGAGCGCTGCTGCTCCCCAAACGACGCCCCGATCGCCGCACGCCGCTGTGGCAGCAGCGCCAACGCGCCGCTGATCTCCTCACCACCGCCAAGGAGTACCCCGACTTTCCGATCCTGCTCGAAACGGTTCGTGAGTGCATCAACGACGTGTTCGACCTGCCCGCGCTCCGCAAGGTCCTGGGCGGCATCGATGACCGGACGATCCGCCTCGTGCCGGTCGAAACGTCCAAGGCATCGCCGTTCGCACAGTCGCTGCTGTTCGGTTGGATCGCTGTCTACATGTACGAAGGTGACGCGCCGCTCGCCGAGCGCCGGGCTGCTGCGTTGGCGCTCGATCGCGACCTACTCACCGAACTGTTGGGGGCCGAAGAGCTCCGCGACTTGCTCGACGCCGAGGTCATGGCTGACCTCGAACTCGAACTGCAGCGCCTGGTCGACGTGCGCGCCGCCCGCGACCCAGACGAGCTGCACGACGTGCTCCGCGAACTCGGGCCCCAGTCGCCGCTCGAACTCGAGGCCCGAGTCTCCGAACCTGGCGCAGCCGCCCAATGGGTCGCTCAGCTCGTTGAACAGCGGCGAGCGTTCGAAGCATCGATCGCGGATGAGCGCCGAGTCGTTGCCGCCGAAGACGCTGCCCGTGTGCGAGATGCCATCGGTGTTGCCCTGCCACCGGGACTTCCGACCGCGTTCACCGATCCGGTCGACCGACCGTTGCATGACCTCGTCGAACGGTTCGCTCGCACCCACGGCCCGTTCCTCGCCAGCCAGGTCGCGCACCGGTTCGGGGTCGGCACCGACCGGGTCTTCGACGTACTCGAAGCGCTCGAAGAGACTGGCCGCGTCGTCCGGGGCGAGTTCCGCCCCGAAGGCACCGATCGCGAGTGGTGCGACAAAGACGTCCTTCGTCGCCTGCGCCGCCGTTCCTTGGCTGCCCTCCGCAAAGAGGTTGAGCCCGTCGACGGTGATGCACTGGCCCGCTTCCTTCCGAAATGGCAAGGCGTTGGCACACCACGACGAGGTATCGACGGGTTGGTCGATGTGCTCGCCGTCCTGCAGGGCGCTCCGATCCCGGCATCGGTGCTCGAACGCGATGTGCTGCCGGTCCGCATGGTCGACTACACGTCGGCCGACCTCGACGCGCTGTGCACCTCGGGCGACCTGATCTGGATCGGTGCGGGATCGATCGGCCAGAACGATGGC
>CALDGN010000209.1 GCA_937942965.1 uncultured Acidimicrobiales bacterium
ATCGGGTTGCCTCGTCTTCGCGCCAACCGATGCTGTGGCTCAACTCGCGGGTGAAGGTGGCAAGGTCGGTCTCAGTCGGATCGGGGACTTCCACAATGTCGACGTCGGTCCCTGGCACCTGGATGATGCGTTGGGCCAATGTTTCGGCTTCGTTGAGCGTGTTGAGTTCTCGAACGACGACGGTCACGTTGTTGCGGCGGCCCGTTACTCGGTAGCGGATGGGGTGCTCGGCTCGATGTTGCATGGTCGCTTCCTTTGCGATCGGAGGTTGTCCTCTGATCGTGCGGCCGCGACGTGTCGAGCGGCAGGGTCCGAAGTCCCTGATTGTTGGACTTAGTGCGCCCGAAACGACGCCGTGAGCTTTGCAAGTCCCTGGTCGAGGGAGACCGCTGGCTGCCAATCGAGCAACGCTCGGGTTTCTCGCTGGTCGTACCAGTGCGCGGTGCTGAGTTGCTCGGCGAGGAAGCGGGTCATCGGCGGATCGCGGTCGATGCTGCCCGCAGCCCACACGGCTTCGACGAGAGCGCCGACCGATTTCGCAGCTGCTGGCGCCACGGACCCGGTCGGGAAGGCAACGCCCGCTGCGTCGCACAGGCCCCGCAGCAGTTCGATGACGGGCCGGGGCTCACCGTTCGTCACGACGAGCGCTCGTCCGTGCACCTGCTCAATGCGATCGAGCGCGGCGGCGATCGCGTCGGCCGCGTTGGTGACATAGGTCGAGTCGACGAGCGCGGCGCCGGTGCCGATGACTCGGAGCGCTCCACTCTTCGCACGTTCAACAATGCGGCCGACGAGTTGTTCGTCGCCCGGTCCCCACACGAGATGGGGTCGGACCGCGGTGACGGCGAGGTCGGGTCCGTCCGCGGCGAGCGAAAGCAGTTCGGCCTGGGCCTTGCTCCGGGCGTAGTGCGTCTTGGCTTGGCCCGGGTCAGCGGGAAGTGCGCCCACGCCGACGTGCGCGTCGCCCGAGCTCGCCACTGCAGGAGACGAGACGTAGACGAATCGCTCGACGCCGGCCCGCTCGCTCGCGTCGATGAGCGAACGGGTCGCGGTGACGTTGACGTCGACGAACTCTTGCCAGGCGCCGGTGGGGGAGACGCGTGCCGCCAGGTGGATGACAGCGTTTTGGCTATCGACGGCGGCATCGACGACGCGGGCGTCTCGCAGGTCGCCTTGGATCTCCCGGCAGCTGATCCCACTCGGTCGGCGCTGCAGCACGGTGACATCGTGGTCCTGGTGCAGCAGTGTCTCGGCCACGGTGCGTCCGAGCATGCCGCTCGCCCCGGTGACCAGAACCTTCATCGCCTAGATCCTGGCGCGGGTCTTGCCCCGCAGAATCGCGTCGGCCCAGACCTGGACACGGGAGCGGTCGATCTTGGAGTTGTGGCGTCGGTCGACGGGGATCTTCGGCGCGACCAGAACCGCAGCGACCGGAAAGTCGACGGCGGCACGCACCTGGGCGGTCACGTCAGGGCCAGCTACTACGGCTCGTCCAAGGTTTGGTCCCGAGATGACGACGGCGATCTGTTGCGTCCCGATCGGACCGATACCGACTGCGGCTGCGAGCTCGACACCCGGCACCGACTCGGCGGCGAGCTCGATCGGCACGGGAGTACGCACACCGTCGGGCGTGTGCAGCAGGTGGTCGACCCGACCCTCAATCCAGAGCCGACCGAGGTCATCGAGGTGGCCGACGTCGCCCGAGCGATGCCAGTCCTGAACGAAGGCGTGGCGTTGTTGCGCCCAGAGACCGTCGTACCCGGCGCATCGATGCGGCGCTCGAACCCAGATCTCACCAACCTCGCCTGGTGCGAGGGGCGTCGGCATCGTGCCGCTCGGAGCGTCGGGCGCGCAGATCGCGACGTCGACGGAGGGCAATGGCTGACCGACGCAGACGCCACCTGCGGTGGCATCGGCTCGGATCTCGGGAGCGGAAGCAACGGTGACGGGCAGGGCCTCGGTCATGCCATACGGCGTGTACATCGTGGCGTTTGGAAACACCGGCTCGGTCGCCTGCAGCAGGGCCGGCGAAACCGGAGCGCCTGCGGTCGCCACGGCTCGCAAGGCGGCCAACGTCTCTCGTTGCGGTGGGGTCGCTTCACCAGCAGTTGCCGCGATGTTGGCGAGCACTCGTGGCGAGGCGAACAGGATCGTTGCGTCGAGCGCAGCGGCAGCCTCGGCGAGCGCCGGTGCGGCAAGGTCGGCGGGCTTCGTGACGTCCATTGCGGGGATGACCGAGCCGATGCCGACGGCGGGAGCAAGCACGGCGAAGGGGGCGAAGGCGACGACGAGCCGATCCGTTGGCTGCACGTCGAAGGCTTGGATCACGGCATCGCGCTGGGCTTCGAGTTGACGGTGGGTATACCGCACGCCCTTTGATGGGCCGGTCGAGCCCGACGTGAACACGATCGCAGCGAGCGCATCAGCGGCTGGCTCGTCTAGCGCGGGCGCATCGGGTGCGGCGGCGACCATCTCGGCCAGGCTGTCCGGAGCGCCGAGGCCTCGAGCGAGTGACGGAGCAAGCGGCGCTACGGACGCTCGGCGAGCAGGCAGCCGCAAGCTCTTCGCCAACGAGAGTCCTCGCCAGTCGCCGACGACAACGTCGGGGCGAGACGACCGCAGCGCGCGGCGCATGCCGTCGAGGCCGAGGGCGGCATCGGGGGCCACGACCACGATCCCCGCCCGCAGGCACGCATAGATAAGGACCATGAGATCGATCCCTGGCGGGACCAGCGTCGCAAGCCGAGCGCCTGGCGTGACCCCAGCGGCGACGAGTGCGGCTGCGGTGGCCTCGATGCGACCGTTGAGGTCGCGGAAGCTGATCGTCTGTGCGACGTTGGCTGGCGCCTTGGTATCCATCTCGATGACCGCGGGCGCATCGTCGTCGCGGCGCTGGTGGACCGCAGACCACATCCGGGATCGCGGCCCAGCATGTGGTTCCTCAGTGGCAGCTTGGCCCGGGCGGGTCTCGTCGAGTCGTTCGATCCAGGCATCGATTGTGGCGATGACGCCGCGCTCGCCTGCGGAAGAAGCAGTGTCCTCGATGACTTGATGGCCGGCATTGGCGTAGCGATGGACCTGGGCATGGGGCAGCCGCGCCATGAGATCGTGCAGGAACGCATCGGAGAAGACGATGTCCTTGGCGCCCCACAACAGCAGCGCTGGCACATCGGCGAGCTTGGCCATGCCGTCGGCGACCGCGGCCAGTGGTTCGTGCGTCGGGTGCGTTTCGAGCACGGGGATGTCTTCGACGAAGTCGTGGATCCCCACCCGTCGATCGGCCGACCGGTACGGCGCCGTGTAGCCCCGGTACACATCGCGGGCGAGCTGGGGTCGTGCCATCCGAAGTGCGCCGTGCAAGAACGTCGGCGTGATCTCACAGGTGGCCCGCAGCGTGGCCCGAGCGATCGAGATGAGCGGCGGCACGTTGACGCCGTCGGGTCGAGCGACGCCGGTGTTCATCAGCACGATGCCGGCGAGCTGGTCGACGTGTCGTTGCGCCCAGCCCATCGAGATCGGCCCGCCCCAGTCATGGGCGACGGTGACGACGGGGCCGGTGATGCCGAGCGCTTCGGTCAGAACGCCGAGGTCGTCGACGTGATCGGCGAACCGACGCTGCGCACCGGTCCGTTCTGAGAAGCCCATGTTCAACAGGTCGACGGCAACGACCCGCCAGTCGGTCAGCGCACCAGCGAGGCCTCGCCACATGTAGGACCAGTTCGGATTTCCGTGGACGCACAGCACGGTGCCACGAACATCATTCCCGCCCGTATCGAGAACGTGCCAGGTGCGCTCGACCCCGGCGCTATCGCGAGCCGACACGAGCCTCGACCACGCCGAATCCAGGCCGGGCAGGCCAGTCGGCGGCAGTTGGGCCGGGAATTTTTGGCCTGCCGTTCTGCTTCGGGACTTCATGCGAGACGGCGTACAGTAACCGGAGCCCACCGATCCGCCGACCGTTCGTGCCCTTGCCGACGGTCCGCGGTGGTACCGAGAGTCTGTGGCCAAGGAGTACATCGTGGCGGCACCCAGGTCTCGATTCGACAATATTGCGATCAGCGGATTAGCGCATGTTGATGCTGGCGTCGTGGTGTCGTCGTCTGAACTCGAAGATCAGATCACCGACACCATGGAACGCCTCCAGATGCCTCCCGGGCTACTCGAAGGTTTGACCGGTATCGAGAATCGCCGCTTCTGGGATGTCGGCATGGCGCCGAGCGATGCTGCAGCACTCGCTGCTGAAAAGGTGCTGGCACAAACCGATGTCGAGCCGTCGAGCATTGGCGCATTAATCAACACGTCGGTGAGTCGCGACTATCTCGAGCCGTCGACTGCGGCGATCGTGCAAGGCAAGATCGGGCTCGGACGCGAGTGCATCAACTTCGACATTGGCAGTGCATGCCTCGGCTTCCTACAGGGCGCCTCGATCGCAGCGTCGATGATCGATCGAGGTGAGATCGATCATGCATTGATCGTCGCCGGCGAGGACGGTCGACCGATCGTCGAGAACACGATCCGCAACCTGCAAGATCCCGAGACCGACGACCTTTCGTTCCGCGAGCAGTTCGCGTGTCTCACGCTCGGCTCCGCAGGCGTCGCCATGGTGATCTCTCGGGCCGAACCTGATGACGGCCTCCCACGGTTCCTCGGTGGTCTGAGTGTCTCCGCAACCCAGCACCACGCGCTCAGCGTCGGCAACTACGAGGGCGGCAGGACCGACTCGCAGGCGTTGCTGATCGGCGGCCTCGAGTGCGCCGAAGAGGGTTGGGCCGAAGCCGCCGCGGCGTTCGACTGGAACGTTGCCGACGTCGACCTGTTCGCCATCCACCAGGTCAGCAAAGTCCACACCGACATGCTCGTCGACCTGCTCAAGTTCGAGCCCGAGCGGGTTCCCAAGATCTATCCGCAGTACGGCAACACGGGCCCTGCGTCGGTGCCCATGGTGCTGTCCAAGGAAGTCGACGCCGGCCGAGTGACCAGCGGTGACCAGATCATGCTCGTCGGCATGGGCAGCGGCATCAACGCCGCCGCCTTCGAAGTTCGTTGGTAATTCCGCTTCGGCGGTGCCGGCGAGTTTGCGGGAGCAAATTGGGCTTCACAGAAGCTTGATGTTTGGCGCGATCGACGCTTCACGGCCGACCCATTGAATGAGTGGCATACCGGTTGACACCCGTCGGCCGGCAATCCCCGAAAGGACCACTCATGTTGCTGGCCGCCTTTGACCATGCATCTCGTGGGGGCGATCACGGCCCCCGATTCCTGTTCCCACTACTGCTGCTCATTCTGGGCGGCTTCCTGTTCGCCAAGGTCATGCGCCGTCGTCGAGGCGGCGGTGGCTACGGACACCACGGTGTCTCGCCGGTGCGCACGCTCGACGATCGATTCGCCCGAGGCGAGATTGATCGTGCCGAGTACGAGCACCGCAAGGCCGTGCTGAACGGTGAGGACATCATCCCCCCGGCGCCCGCAGCCGCTGCGCCACCTGCACCGGCGCCAGCTGCGCCTCCGTCACCACCCGTCGACGACCGTCCCGCAACGGACACCGTCGATGACGTCGACGACGACTGACAGAAGCGCCGAGTAGGTTCGGAAGGCCGGTCCACCAGGGCCGGCCTTCTGGCCGCGTAGGACGAAGCACCATGCCCCAACGCATCTTGGTTGTCGATGACGAACGTGAGATCCGCCGCCTCGTCGCGTCGTATCTCACCGACGACGGCTTCGACGTCGAAGAGCTCGAGAACGGCCGCCAAGTGCTCGACCGACTCGCCCGCCAACCGGCCGTCGATCTGATCTTGCTCGACGTTCGCATGCCCGAACTCGACGGCATCGAAGCCCTCCGTGAGCTCCGCCGCTTCTCCGACGTCCACGTGATCATGCTCACCGCAGCCGTCGAGGAAACCGATCGCTTGATCGGGCTGTCCGTCGGCGCTGACGACTATGTAACCAAGCCGTTCTCGCCTCGCGAAGTTGTCGCCCGGGTCAAGGCTGTGCTGCGCCGAACCCGGACCTCAACCGTTGAGCCTCTGCACGAGCCGCTTCGTTACGACGGCATCACCGTCGATGTCGACCGCCACGAAGTCCACGTCGACGGTTCGGCCGTCGATCTGTCAGCACTCCAGTTCGACCTGCTGCGAACGCTCGCCGAAAGTCCTGGTCGAGTGTTCGCCCGTCACCAGCTCATCGATCGTGTCTGGGGCCGCGACTTCTACGGCGAGGAACGCATCGTCGACGTCCACGTCGGGAACTTGCGCAAAGCGCTCGGTGACTCGGCTGCCGAACCCCGCTTCATCGAGACCGTCCGCGGTGTCGGCTACAAGTTCGTCGGGTGATGCCATGAAAACCCCGTGCCCATGAAGACATTGAGGCGCCGACTGTTCGGCTCGCATCTCCAGGTCATGTTGGTCGCGCTGCTCGTGGTGCTCGTCGGTGTCTTGATCGTCGGCGTGCTCTACGAGATCTTCGGAGCACGCCGCGGCTTCGACCCTGGACGCGGCGAAGAAGGCGGGCCGCTCGGCCTGCTCGTCGGACTCGGAGCCGCCGCACTCGCCTCGGCGCTCGTGTCGTGGCGAGTCACCAAACGTCTTGCCGCTCCGCTCGAAGCGGTCGGCGACGCAACCCGCAAGCTGGCCGCTGGGCGCTACGACGTTCGCCTGCCCGGCTCCGACACGCTCGAACTCGACGCGCTCGCCACCGACGTCAACCATCTCGCGACCGAACTCCAAGAGACCGAAGAGCGACGCCTGCGCCTGATCGGCGATGTCGCCCACGAGCTGCGCAACCCACTCAGCACGATCGAAGGGACGATGGAAGCCCTGCTCGATGGCGTCGTCGAACCGGACGACGAAACGTTCGCCCGGATCGGACGAGAAGCGGCCCGCCTCCGCCGACTGGCCGACGACCTGTCCTCGTTGTCGGCCGCCGGTGAGCTCGGTCGCCTCGACCACGAAGCCGTCGACCTCGCCGCCATCGCGAGCCACGTGGTCGATCAGCTCGAACCTCAGGCCCGAGCCAAGGGCCTCGAGATGTCGCTCGATGCCGCGGCGGCAATCGTTGCTGGCGACCGCGATCGGCTCACCCAAGTGCTGGTCAACATCGTCGGCAATGCCGTGCAGTACTCCGACGCCGGGACGATCAGCGTCGCCGTCACCTCAGATGCGGGTTGGGCTCGAGTCACCGTGAACGATCAGGGCCGCGGTCTGAGCGACGCTGACCAGACCCGGATCTTCGAACGCTTCTACCGAGTCGACGACCAGTTCACCGACGGGACCGGCGTCGGTCTCGCGATCGCCAAGCTCATCGTCGACGCGCACAACGGTGTCCTCACCGCGGTGAGCGCCGGTGTGGGCCACGGCACCACGTTCGCGGTCGATCTGCCGCTTTCGGGCGGCGCTGCGAACGCTCCCAGCTAGCTCAACTGATCGCGCAGCTGGAAGCGCTTGATCTTGCCAGTCGCCGTCTTGGGCAGGTCGTCGACGACGTGGATCTCGCGAGGGCGCTTGAACGCGGCCATGCGATCGCGGCAGTGCTGTTGCAGCTCCTCGACGTCCGGCGTCGCTCCACCGGCAGGAACGACAAACGCGATCGTCGCTTCGAGGCCGGCGTCGTCGCGTGAACCGACGACGGCAGCTTCGAGCACCGTGTCGTGTTCGATGAGCGTGCTCTCGACCTCGGCGGGCGACACCCAGATGCCGCCAGCCTTGATCATGTCGTTGTCGCGCCCAAGGAACGTCCACGCGCCCTCGGCGTCGCGTACGTACATGTCGCCGGTGCGGACCCATCCGTCCTTGAACGCGGCCGCCGTCGCGTCGGGGCGCTCCCAATAGCCCACCGCCGCGGACGGCCCCTTCACGTGCAGGTAGCCAGGCGTGTCGACCGCATCGATGACGTTGTCGTCATCGTCACGAATCTCGGCTTCGTAGCCAGTGACAGGGAAACCGCTCGCGCCCGGTACCTGTCGCTCGAGTGTGTTCGACAAGAAGATGTGGAGCAGCTCGGTTGAGCCGATCCCGTCGAGGACCGGCTGGCCGGTCAGTTCGTTGAAGCGGGTCTGCAATGGCGCGGGCAGCGACTCGCCTGCCGTGATCGTGGCCCGCAAGGTCGCGAACGCAGAGGGGTCCGGCGACGTGTCGAGCGTTGCCGCCACGAAGCCCGGGCTCGCGAAGAAGAACGTCGCTCCCTCGCTCGAGATCAGGTCGACCATGGCCGCTGGAGTGGGCGGATCGGGATGCAGGATCGCCGTCGCTCCGACCGCGAAGGGGAACGTCAGCGAGTTGCCCAGCCCGAAGGCGAAGAACAGCTTGGCGATCGACAGGAAGCGATCGTCCTCGTTCACACCGAGCACGTCGGCGGCATAGGTCTCGGCGGTCGCTTGCATGCTGGCGTGCACATGCATGACGCCCTTGGGGCTGCCGGTCGTGCCGCTGCTGTAGAGCCAGAACGCAGGGGAGTTGCCGGTCGTGCCGGCAACCGGCGCTTCGCCGCGGTCGGTGTGATCGGCCCAGCTCGTGACAGCGATGTCCCGGCCGAGCGACGGGATCGAACCAGCATCGCCGCAGACGACGACCGCTTCGATCGCCGGCGCGCCGCTGACGATCGCGGGAACCGTCGCGGCGAACGCTTCGGAGACGACGACCGCGCTAGCTCCTGAGTCGGCGATGATCGGCGCGAGCTCGGGGCCCGACAGCATCGTGGAGAGTGGTACCGGCACGACGCCGGAGCGTTGGGCGCCGAGGAACCACGACGGGAACGTGACGTCGTCTCGCACGACCATCGCGACCCGGTCGCCCTGTGCGAGCCCGAGTGACGCAGCCGCGTTCTGGGCTCGCCACAGCTCCTGTTGCAGCTCGGCGTAGGTCGTCGACTCGCCTTGGCACCGAATCGCGATCCGATCGCCCCGGCCCTCGTCGACGTGGCGATCGATCAGCCACGCTGCGCTGTTGTAAGGAACGCTGTTGTACTGCGTCATCTGTCCCCCTGAATCCATCGGCTCGCTACTCGGCGAGCCCGTGTGTTCCGTCGTAACCGCTCGGTTCGGCAGGCTGCCATCGACCGATTTCTTGTGCGCGCTGAAGTTGCGCAGCGGGTGGAGCGACACCGATCATCCCGATCGTCTTCACCGGCATCGTCGGACCGCCTAGATCTGGATGCCGGTCGTAGCACCGCCATCGACCAAGACATTTGAGCCGGTCATGAAGCTCGCCCGAGCGCTTGCGACGAACGCGACGACATCGGCAATCTCCTCGGGTTCGCCGAGCCTGCGGAACGGGTTCTCGCGCAAAATCGCGTTCCACAGCTTGCCGTCTTCGATGCGGGCGTCATCCCAAGAACCGCCTGGGAAGATGATGTCGCCGGGTGAGACAACGTTGGCCCGGATGCCGCGTCGGGCGACTTCGCGGGCCAGCGACTTGATCATGCTGACCGTTGCGGCTTTGACCGCGGCATAGGCGGGGATGCGAGCGGCTGCGGTGCTGGCGGCCCGTGAGCCGATGCACACGATGTTGGCGCCGGTGTCGTCTTCCATGTGCTCGAGTGCGGTGCGGATCAGAGCGTTGGTGCCCACGAGGTCGACGGCGCACGATGCCTCCCAGTCCGGACCAGCCATCGCAGAGACGTTGGAAACCAGCACGTCGAGCCCGCCGAGCGTGTCGACTGCCCACTCGACCAGCGCAGCTGGCTCTCCGACCACACCGATGTCGGCAGGCCGGTGGTGGACCTCGCCGAACTCGCTCAGCTCAGCGGCAGCTTCGGCCAACGCGGCCTCTCCTCGCGCACAAATCGCGACCCGTGCCCCTTCGTCGAGGAAGACCTTGGTGATCGCGCGACCGATGCCGCGGCTCCCGCCCGTGACGAGCACCCGCTTGCCGGTCAGTTCAAGATCCATGTGCTCTACTCCCCTTGGTGTGGCTCAGCTCACCTGCACATAGTCATAGTCGACGGGCTTTTGATGAATGCCACGTGAGGGGGGAGCGACCCAGCCGGCCATCTTGCCAGGTTGCGTGACGCCGACCATCTGGGCCTTGACGTGATCGCGTTCGGCATCGGTCGGCAGGAACGAGTCGACGCTGGCCGCCCACTCGTCGTCGCTGAGCAATCGTCCGTCGGGGCTGACGTGGTGATCGCGGAACGTGCCCACGTTGCGGTTGAAGCCGCCGTTCGGCAGCCGGAGCTGGACGTCGACGCCGGCTTCGCTGAGGGTCCGATTCCAACGGTCGAGGCCCTTCTGGCAATCGACGCTGTAGTCGTCGCGCAACGTCTCGTTGAGCGCAGCGAGTTGGGTGACTTCGCGAGTACCGATGCCGGCATCGGTGACTTCGGGGACGAGGCGATAGTCGTCCTTGAGCCTGTGGTCGTCGTCGCGGCGCTCTTCTTGGAAGCGGCCCTTGAGCCCGGCAGCGAAGTAGTTCGCCGCATTGGTCGACGTCTCGGAACCGAACAGGTCGAGCGACACCGAGTAGTGGAAGTTGATGTACTTCTGGAGCAGATCCAGGTTGAAGCCGCCGTGGGCGGTCACGTCGTCGGTGTCATGTTCGTGCATCAGCTCGATCGTGCGCTGCACGACTCGGCCGACGCCGGTGGCGCCGACGAACATGTGGTGGGCTTCTTCCTTGAGCATGAAGTCGCACGTGCGTGACAGCGGGTCAAAGGCGGATTCGCGCAACGAGGCGAGCTGGTACTTGCCGTCACGATCGGTGAAGTACGTGAACATGAAGAACGACAGCCAGTCCGGTGTCTCTTCGTTGAACGCGCCGAGGATGCGGGGGTTGTCCGCGTCGCCCGAGTGGCGCTCGAGCATCTCGTCGGCTTCTTCGCGTCCGTCACGGCCGAAGTAGCGGTGCAGTAGATACACCATCGCCCACAGGTGGCGGCCCTCTTCGACGTTGACCTGGAACAGGTTGCGCATGTCGTAGAGCGACGGCGCGGTCAGGCTCAGGTGGCGCTGCTGTTCGACCGAGGCGGGTTCGGTGTCGCCCTGCACAACGATGAGCCGCTGGAGTTCGCTGCGGTACTCGCCCGGGACCTCCTGCCAGACGTCTTCGCCCTTGTGGTCACCGAAGGCGATCTTGCGGCCCGGCTCTTGATCCGCGAGGAAGATGCCCCACCGATAGTCGGGCATCTCGACGTGGTCGAAGTTGGCCCAACCTTCTTGACCGACGTCGACCGCGGTCCGCAGGTAGACGGGGTTCCGCTTGAACGCGGAGGGGCCCAGGTCCTCCCACCAGCGGATGAACTTGGGCTGCCACTGCTCCAGTGCGCGCTGCAGGCGCCGGTCGTCAGCCAGGCCAACGTTGTTCGGAATCTTGGCGTCGATATCGACAACTGCCATTTTGATCACACTCGCTTTCGGTCGAAGTCGGGGCGGGAGC
>CALDGN010000210.1 GCA_937942965.1 uncultured Acidimicrobiales bacterium
CCGGTGTGCGCATGCCAGGTACTGCAGGCCGTGCAGCGCGCCGAAGACCAAGACCAAGCTCAGGTACGACGGTGGGAACAAGAAGAACAGGAACCCGACGGCATACGGCGTCCACATCGACGCAGGCGGCCGGTGGCCCCAGTGCACCCAGAGCGCAACGAACAGCAGCGCCACGGTGGCCGCAGCTGCGTACGCCAGCACCGACAACACGTCGAGGGTCCAGCGAGGCAACAGGGTGTAACTGAGCTCAAAGCCTTCGAAGGTTGCGCCGCGTCGTCCGACCCAGACCCGTGAGCCTTCGAGGAACCACAAGGGGTAGAGGCCATAGCGAAGGATCGGCACGGCTCGGGCGGGCAGCTTGAGATCGTTCAAGCTCGAACTGACCCGAGCGACGCCATAGACCTGCTTGACGAAATGCCACGCGGTCGTCGTGTAGACGAGCACGAGCAGGAACCGAATCGACTCGTCGACGAGTGTCTGGGCCCCCATGAGTGCCGCGGCGCCGAGCGCGAACGAAATCAGCACCAGTCCGACGGGCACGGCGATCAGCTGTACCCAGCGCTCGTAGACGACTTCGCGGCCCTGTCCGTAGGCCAGGTGGTACGACGCTCCGAAGTGTGTGCCCGACAGCCCGAGCAGCAACCAGTAGATCGGACCGGCGAAGATGGGTGCGATTGTGGGCCCTCCCCATGCCTGGGCTGAGAGCACGAACCACGCCACCAGACCGGCTCCGCCAACCAGCCATGGATCTGCGTGTTTCGACACGAGATGTTTCTTCGCGATCACTGGGGTGTGCCCAATGTCGCCATATTCCGCCTTGTCCGCCATAGGACTTCGAACCTACACTGAGCCCCTCAAGGCCTCAAGAGGAGGCATGGCGGGTCTGGCGGCTTGGCAGGTGAAATCGGACACACTTGTGTGTCTTTGACAATGCGTACCCGTGCGCGTGTCTGAACTGTGGCGAACGGCGTCAGTCCCTTTCCCGAGCGGAGGAAATGGATGACAGAAAAGGAAGGCGTGCGAGAGCACGCACGAATGAAGTGGAATGACATTCGGCGGATCGGACCGCTCTTGGTGGTCGCGCTCGCAGCGGTCGTCATGATCAATCCGAGCTTCGTCGGAAGCGCGAACAATGTCGGCGGCGGCGACTTCTGCTTCCCCGAAGATGTCGTGAGTGCAGAGCTTGAAGGCGAGACCGACGAGCCGGAACTCGTGGCGTGGCGGCTTCCGTGCCTCGAGCGCCCACCGTGTGAGTACTACAACCAGGCCGCGGTGATTGTCACTGGTCCTGACGGTGAGTGCTGCGTTGACGACACGCCAGTAGTCGGCATGAGCTTCCTGCCATGCCCGGATCCCGAACCGGAACCGGAAACCGATGGCGACGGTGCTGAAGGCGAAGAGGAAGACGACGGCGCTCCAGCCGTCAAGCTTCCACCGCCACCAGATCCGATCATCGGCCCGATCTGGCTTGGCGCCATTCAGGTTGACGCATCGATCCCCGGACTCGTGACGCTCACGTTCCCCGACCTGCTCGACGCGTTCATCGAGGACAACATTGTCCGGGTGTACGACGCCGACAATGCGTTGGTCTTCGAAGGCCACGTCGGCGCCGATAGCACGATCCTCGTGTTCTCGGACAACGCTCCGATGCTGGTCAAGACGACGTTGACGACGCGGGCGCCGTACTACGAGACCGTCGGCGCGAGCACGACGTCCTGATCCTCAACGACAACTGAACACATGCGTGTCGGCCGTGGTCGGCCCGAGCTTCAGGTAGCGGTCATGCCGCCATCGATGGGAGCACGGTGCCGGTCACGGCCGTCGCCGCGTTCCGGTCAACGTGGGGTCGGCGAGAAGCCTTCGGGGATCGCCAGGTCGTCAGGCGAGAGATCGTCGATGGACTGCACACCGATGCCGCGCATCGTTGCTTCCATGCCACCGCGCAGCACATCGATCACGTTCTCAACGCCAGCTTGGCCGTTCGCGGCGAGTCCCCACAGGTAGGCGCGTCCGATGAGTACGCCGCGGGCGCCGAGGGCGAGTGCCTTGACGACGTCGCTGCCACGGCGGATGCCGCCGTCCATCAGGACCTCGCATTGGCCGCCGACGGCATCGACGCATTCGGCGAGGACTCGGATCGGGGCCGGTGCGCCATCGACGTTGTTGCCGCCGTGGTTCGACACTGAGATTGCGGTGGCGCCAGCGTCGACGGCTCGCTTGGCTTCGTCGCCGCGGCCGATGCCCTTGACCATGAACGGGCCACCCCATTCGGCGGCGATACCCGCGACGTCTTCCCAGGTCGGAGGCGGTGTCATCATCCACTCGCCGTAGGCCTCGAAGAAGCCGGGCACGTAGTCAGGGTTCGTCGAGTAGTTCGGCACGCCGAGATCGGGGAGCTGCTTGGTTTTGGCCCAATCGAGGAGCCAGCGCGGCCGGGTGATCACGTCGGGTGCGTGCTCCAACGCGGTCTTGAAGTCGATCTTCTCGGGGATCGACGGGCTGCCCCAGTCACGCCCGTGCGAGAACGACCAGTCGAGGGTGAGGATGAGGCCAACGGCGCCTGCGGCCTTGGCCCGTTCCATGCGTGCGCTCATCGCGTCGCGGTCGCCGGCCCAGTAAATCTGGAAGAACGTCGCCGGGTTCTCGGCGATGACGTCTTCGAGCTTCTTGGAGCCGAACGAGCTCAACCCCATCGGGATGCCACGAGCGGCCGACGCACGACCGACGGCGATTTCCCCCTCGGGGTGGACGGCCTGCACACCGGTCGGCGAGATCATGACCGGGATCGAGGCGGACTGGCCCATGATCGTCGTGTCGAGCTTCTGGCCCGTGACCTGGCCTGCGGTGACCGGACGCAAACCCAGCTCGTCGAATGCGGCCAGGTTGTCGTCTCGCGACACGCCAGCTTCAGCGCCGGCGACGATCGCACCATAGACAGAACGGGGAAGCCGCTTGCGAGCACGCTCGCGGGCGACAGCAACAGATTCGAACCAGGGATTGCCCACGAGCAGAGCCTAGAGAGTCTGGTTGCCGGGCACTCAGCGCAAGATCGCGAGGAAGTTGCGTTCCTTGGGCTGCCACCACGCGGCAGCATCGAGCAGCACGTAGACGATCTTGGACCAGTCGGCGGGCTCGCTTGCGGCTAACTCGACGCTGCTGGCGCGGTCGAGAACGACGGCGACATTGCGGGCGGTTCCCGATTCGTCGGTCAGCCATTCGAGGTCGGTGAGCAAGTCGTAGAGGGCGTCGAGGTTCGTGCCCGCCCACTCGGGGAAGTTCAGGGATGCGCCGATCGCCGAGATGATCGACTCTTTCGAAGCGTCACCCGTCACCGGGTGGCGAGCGATTGCCCAGCCGTCATCGAGCTCGCCCAACAAGGTGTCGACGTCGGTCGCCGCGTCGATCCAGACGACGCCGCCAGCGAGTGATCGCAAATCCATCACGTCACCATCCCACGATCTGGGCGAACGAGTCATAGTGATCGGCGGTCCAATACAGCTCGCCGTCATCGCCAGCGACGATTCGACGTGCCCCGCGGTCCGGCGAGCCTGGCGTTTCGACGGTGAACTCTCGGTAGTGACCGCCCGATCGGTCGGGGAGCCTGCCCTCGCGATTCTGGAAGGTCGACCCGTCCTTGCCGTAGGGATAGGGCCCGTCGCTGTCGATCAACAACAGGGTGTCGATCGCTTCAGGAGGAAGCTCGTCCACGCTGATGGTGCGGTCGTAGATGACCTCGGTCGTTGTTTCGCCGGTGCGGTCCGCTTCGTCGAGCAGCACTTGG
>CALDGN010000211.1 GCA_937942965.1 uncultured Acidimicrobiales bacterium
GGGCGGTCGAGTAGCGCCCTGGCCACGACAACGACGTCGTCCGGCGCATGGACAGCGTCGAAGCCATCGCCCACTGTCTCTCGAATTTCATCCCAGCGGGCGAGCTGCGCGGTCAGCACTGTGGACGGCACGGCGCTCGCTCGGCTGCGATTCCGCTTGCGGACCACGGCAGCCGCTTCGTCGAAACGAACTAGGTGCGCCGGTGCGCCGTGCGCTGCAGCGATTGCCAGCCATCGGTCGAGATGCTCCCGGTCCATGCCGAGCGTGTCGATCACGGTGATGAGCCCGCGAGTAAGCCGCCGCTCGACGATCTGCTCGACGAGCGCAAAGGCGTCGGCGCTTGCGGCCAGATCATGGATGTGTTGGCCGACGACTGACCGAAGCTGGTCCGACGAGACGATCTGGTTGGACTCGAAGTTCGCCGCGGCCCAGGTGGATTTCCCGGAACCAGATGGGCCTGCCAGGACCACCAGCGCGTTGCTCGTCAGTCGAATCGTCACGGCGCCATCTTGTCAGTCGAAGTCGACGACGTCTTCAAGCCCGTCGCCGATCCGCCTACTTCGTGCGGATCGTGCCGAAGGGTTCGTCGGTCACGGTGGAGCGGACCTTGTTCCCGCTGCCGGTCACGATGTCGAGCTCCGTGCCAGGCTCATCGTGTGGCGTCTCGATTTGCGCGATGCCGATCCAGCGGTCGAGCCGGTGGCTCCAGGTTGCATTGCGAAGCCAGCCCACCTGCTCCCCAGAGATCGACGCCGGCCAAGGGTTCCGGCACCACTCGGCGACGTCCTTGCTTCCGTTGAGCGTGATGTTCACGATCGGACGGCGCACCGCTCGCTTCTGGCGCTCGATCAACGCGGCGCGGCCACAGAAGTCGATGTCGGCGTCGAGCGATGTGTATGCCGCAAGACCAGCCTCGATCGGGTCAGTATCGGGGTCGTTGTCGGAACGATGGCTAAGGAGCCCGCTCTCGATGCGCTCGGGTTGGTTCGGGTTACCCGGACCGATGCCGTACTTCTCGCCTGCGGCCATCATCAGATCCCACAACCGGTTGCCCTCGCTGCCGTCGGTGAGGAACAGCTCGAATCCGCCCTGCTTGCTCCAACCCGAACGACACAGCACGACCGGGATGCCATCGACGTCTGCTGGTGCGTGGTGGAAGAAGCCGAGGCCGTCGACGAGATCGGCGCCAAAGACGTCGCGGGCGAGGTCATCGGCCATCGGGCCCTGCAGTGCAAGCGGCGACACGTCGGGCTCGGTGACTTCGACGTCGTCACCACGTTCGCCCGCAATCGCGCTGACCCACAGCAACATGTCGCTGTCGGCGATCGAGATCCAGAATCGGTCCTCAGCGACCTTCAAGATGACGGGGTCGTTGATCAACCGACCCTGGTGATTACACATCGGGGCATAGCGCGCTCGGTTGACCTTGAGTCCGGTGAGGTCTCGAGCCGAGACGTATTGCGCAAGTGCGGCGGCGTCGGGGCCCGCGATCTGCACCTGGCGTTCAGCGGCGACGTCCCACAGCGCCACTCGCTGGGTGAGACGCTCGTACTCGGCGTCGGGATCGCCGTAGCCGGTGGGCATGTACATGTTGTTGTAGATCGTGAACGAGGACACGCCAGCTGCGACGGTCGAGTCATAGAACGGAGACTTGCGGATCCGGGATCCGATGCTGATCTGTGCCACTGGCCCTCCAGGTCGTTCGGCCAAACAGTGTGGCCGCCTCGACCAGAAACTGGACGATCGTTCAGTGGCGTTTCGACATCAGCCCATCAAAATTCCGTCAAGCTCTCGAGGAATTGCCTTGTCGGCTCGTCGCCGGGGAAGAAGAGCTCGATGCGGAACTCGGCCAACGCAAGGTCCTCGGCCGTTCCGAACTGTGCAATCGTCGAGAACATCGACAGCACGGCATCGCCGAGGCGCAGATCGAGCGTGACGATCGGAGGGAACGGTTCGTCGGTCGGTTCGAGTTCCGGATCGGCGGCGAGTTTCTCGACGGCCGCATCGAGGACCGCGTCACCGCCGACCGCGGCCGACTCGGTCCGGAGGCGTGAGTGCATGTAGCGCCCAACGCTGGACCAGTTGTCGACGAGGTCGCGGATGCCGCCGGGCGTGGTCATGGCGTCGAGGAAGTCGAGGTCGTCGGGCAGGCCAAGCCCGGCGAACATGGCACTTGCGGCCTGGTTGCGGTCGATGACCTTCCAATGTCGATCGAGCACGACGGCGGGGTAGGGGTTGTGCCGATCAAGTGTCCACCGGATCGCATCGTGGATCGGTGCCATCGCCTCGGAATCGAGTTCTTGCTTGTGCCACATCGGGGAGAAGCCCGCTGCCGTTAGTAACCGGTTTCGCTCGCCGCGGGGGAGTTCGAGGGCCTCGGCGAGGTGCAGTGCCATCGGGCGGCTTGGCTTTGAGCGGCCCGATTCCAGAAAGGAAATGTGGCGCGCCGAGACCTCGGCTGCATTGCTGAGGTCGAGTTGGCTCATGCGGCGGATGCCGCGCCACTCCTTGAGAACGGTGCCGAACGTCGTAGATGCCATGGGGAGAAGGTATGGCGAGCAGGTAAGCCTGTCACTTACCTCGGGGGTAATTGAGTGGCGTTGCGTCGCAGCGCACGATCGGGGCATGCAAACACGAATTGACCCCATCAACAGCTACGACGAACCGACGGTGACGGCCGGATCGACCGAGTCTGAGCTCGCCAGTATCGGCCGAGCGCTCAAAGCCGCAGCCGTCTTCGTCGCTCTGACCGGGCTGTTGTTCAGTGCCGGAGCGATGACCTCAACCGACTTTGGCGTGCGCTTCCTGCTCGACATTGTGTTCTTCCGCGTCGGCGAGGGCCCGGCCGCGTTGGAAGAATCCCACCGCTTAGTCAATGCCGTGCTGGGCGGTGTCATGGTTGGCTGGGGCGCCATGATCTGGCTACTCGTCGACCGGTTCCTCGCGCGATCGCCTGGCGACGTCAAGCGGGTGCTGGTCATCGGCCTAGCGACGTGGTTCGTCGTCGACTCTGCCGGGTCAATCGCAAGCGGCGGCTGGCTCAACGCGATCCTGAACGTCGGCTTCGTCGCCCCCTTCATCCTCCCCCTCCACCGAATCCGCTGAAGCGCCCGGAGGCAGTGCGCCGGTGGGGACCGCCGAGCTGGGAAGTTGAACCCAGCGTTTGCGAGCGTGCGAGCAAAGGCGTACTACCCGCGCATACGTTCGGCGGCGGGATCCCAGAGGACCTCGGTGAGCGGGGTCGCGGTGCGAATTTCGCCAACGACTTCGATCTCCCAGGTGCCGTCGGCGCCCTCGAGCTCGGCGGGCACGTAGCCCATCGCGATCGAGGCATCTTGGGCGTGGGCGTAGCCGCCGCTGGTGACCCAGCCGATGACCTCGCCGTTGTGGCTGATTGGTTCGTCGCCGATGACGTCGTGCGAGTCGGCATCGACCCGGAAGGTCAGTAGTCGCAGCGTCGGGCCTGCTTCGACGGCCTCGACAAGCGCATCGCGGCCGATGAACCCGCCTGGCTTGTCGAGCTTGACGAAGCGATCGAGGCCAGCCTCGTACGGGGTGTAGAGCGGCCGGAACTCGCGGGCCCATGAGCCGAAGCTCTTCTCGAGTCGCAGCGAGTTGAGCGCCGCACTTCCGAACAAGCGAATGCCGAGGTCTTCGCCGGCCTCCATCAGGGTGTCGTAGACGTAGCGCTGCAGGCTCGCCGGCATCCAGAACTCGTAGCCGAGGTCGCCCGAATAGGTGACTCGTCCGCACCAGACCTTGGCCCAGCCGATCTCGAGTTCGCGGAACTGCATGAAGCCGAAGTTCTCGCGAGAGACATCGTGGTTGGTCACTCGCTCCATGAGCGCCCGAGCGTTTGGCCCGGCGATCGAGAGGCCACACATCTCCCAGCCCCACGTGCGGTACTGGACCGAACCATCGGCGGGGAGGTGCTGGTCGAACCAGCGCTCGTAGTAGCGCTCGGCGATGCCGGACCCGAAGACGAAGAATCTCTCGTCCTGGGCAGTGTTCTGGGTTGCCCCGCCGGTGATCGTGGTGCGAGGACCTTCGGCCACGCCCGGAGCAGGTTCGGGGCAGGCGACGGTGAGGTCGCCAATGAGCTTGCCGGCCTCATTCGTCATTGGCGCCAGCACCATGCGGCCCGGCTTCGGCATGGTGTTGGTGAAGAGTCGGTCGAGGAACGCTCGTGCGCCCGTGCCGGTGAACTCGAACTTGGAGAAGCCGGTGGTTTCCATCAGGCCGACGTTCTCGCGAACATTCAGCGTCTCGGCCCGAACCTGATCCCAGGCATTCGAGCGGCCGAACGTGAACTCCTCGACTGGCTCGAGGCCAGGCTTCTGGAACCACTGGGCGGTCTCGAGTCCGAATGAGTCGCCGAACACGGCGTTGGCGTCGACGAGCTTGTCGTAGATCGGCGAGGTCGACAGCGGACGACCTTCGAGCAGGAACTCGTTGGGGTACCGGATCCGGAAACGGCGGCCGTAGTTCTCGCGCACCTTGGTGTTCGTCCAGGCCATCGAGGCGTGGTCACCGAAGCGGCTGATGTCCATCGCCCACACGTCGAAGCCGGGATCGCCTTCGGTGATCCAATTCGCCAGCGCCAGACCGACGCCACCGCCTTGCGACAGGCCAGCCATGACCGCACATGCCGACCAATAGCCAGGGAGACCTCGGACGGGGCCCAGCAGCGGGTTGCCATCGGGGGAGAAGGTGAATGGTCCGTTGATGACCGACTTGATTCCCGAGCGGCCAAAGATCGGGAAGTGGTCGAAGCCACGCTGCAGCGACTCGGCGATGTGGTCCAGGTTCGGATCGAGGAGTTGCATGCCGAACTCCCACGGCGTCTCCTCGATCGACCAGGGTCGGCCGTTCGGCTCATAGGTGCCAAGCAACAGGCCGCCTTGTTCCTGGCGCATGTAGATCTCGCCGCCGAAGTCGATGGCGTGCAGCATCTCGGTGCCGGTCGCTTCGTTCCAGT
>CALDGN010000212.1 GCA_937942965.1 uncultured Acidimicrobiales bacterium
ATCGGCGGCTCGCTCGCCGACACTGCCGACCGCCGCAAGCTGCTGCTCGTCACGCAGGCGTGGCAGATGGTCTGGACCTTCGTGCTGGCCCTGCTGCTGCTCGACGGCACCATTGGCCAAGGCGCACTGCTGCTGATCGTGTTCGTCATTGGTCTCGGCCAGGGCCTGTACGCGCCCGCATTGACCTCGGTGATCCCCGCTATCGCAGGCGAACGAAACCTCAGCGCAGCGATCGCGCTCAACTCGATGCAGGTCAACGGCACACGAGTCATCGGCCCAGCAATCGGCGGGTTCCTGGTCAGCTACTGGGGCTTTGCCCAGGTGTTTGCCATCAATGCGATCAGCTACCTGTTCGTGATCACGGCGATCTTCCGGACCGTGATCCCGCCGGGAACCGCAACATCTCGATCATTCCGCGAACGAGTCTTCGGCGGGTTCACGATCGCCTGGCGTGCGCCACAGGTCGGGCGTCCGCTGATGCTCATGTTCATGTTTGCGTTCCTGTGCTTGCCGTTCATCGGCCAACTCCCCGCCATCGCCGAGGTGAACCTCAACGTCGATAGCGAGAGCACCACGTATGGCTGGTTCTACGCCTGCTTCGGTCTCGGTGGCCTCAGCGGAGCATTCCTCGTCGGCACCGTGTTCCTGCGGACCGCAGCGTCACGGGTCGTGCCGATCGGGCTGATCGGCTTCGCTGCCTCGCTGGCATGGCTGGCCCTGCTGAGCGATATCAACTTCGCCTACATCGCCATCTTCTGCGTCGGTACCTTCTACTTCGCGATCCCGACCTCGCTGGCGACCGCATGGCAAGAGCATGTGACCTCTGATGTACGAGGCCGGGTAGCAGCCCTGTGGGTCTTGTCCTTTGGCGGCACGGTCCCCATCGCCAACATCTTGGCGGGCCAAGTGGTCGAACTCAGCAGCCTGCGAGCGGTGCTGCTGTTCGGCGCCATCTCGGCACTGCTCCTCACGGCGGTGCGGTTCCCAAGTGGAGCCGTGGTTGGCGAAGAGATTTTCGACTCGCCCCCAAGCGGCTAGCTGACCTGTCGGGGGCGAGTCGTCGATCGTGATTGCGTCGCTGGTTGCGGGCGATCAGCCGGCGATGGTGCGGGCTTCGGCCGACCAGCGCAGCGACGCAGCGTCGAAGCCGGCGCCAGCATCGACGACGAAGGCAACCTGGGCCGAGCTACCAGCGGGGACGATGACGCTGCCGCTCGCGGTACCGAGCGCTGTGGTTGCAGTTACGGTGAGGGGCTGGTCGCCCCAGCTGCCGTCGACGTCAGCGGTTGGCAGCGAGGTAGGAGCATCGGTGGTCGACACGAAGAGCTGGGCTTGGACAGCGGTCCAGTCGCCGAGCGGCGCCTGAGCGATCAGGGCGAGTTCGATGTCGGCGCCGCAGTTGTTCACGTAGCGGACGGCGTCTTCGGTGATGGTGCGGGATCCGGTGACGGCGACGATGTCGACGTGATTGACGACAGAGACGGCGCCGTCAGCGGCCTGACCGCTCAAGGTGGTAGCGGCGAAGCCGCCAGTGTCGGAACCTGCGACGGCAGCAAGGCACGTCGGAGCGTCGTCGCCCTGGGCCAGGGCGATTGCCGGGGTCATCACGACGATGACAGCGGCGAGGATGATGTACAGGAACTTACGCATTTGGAGTCTTCTCTCACAGGGGTGGACAGGTCAGCCACAGACACCGTGCCACGTCACCCCTATTGGTGGAAACCACTGATTCGACACCCTGAACGACCACCGAATTGGGGAGGCATCAAGCCATCTCTGAGTCGTTCGACCTCTCTCATTCTGGGGTTGGTGAGCTGCCTACCGCAGACGGGGAACGCGCCTCTCCTCATGAGGAGATGTACCCCGACGGGCTCTTGAGGTGCCCTTGACTTTGACCGGATAATTCGGTCAGCGGCCGCTCGCACGTCGAACGACGGTTGACCCGTCTGGCCCCATGCCGAACGGCCTACGAGCTTCCCTCATCCGGTGTAGCCATACCTTGGGGCAGGCTCAAGATGCTCTAGACCGGATCGGTTGCCATGGTGAGAAGTTGGCGCAACATATTGCCTGTCGCACCCCAAACGGTGTCGCCGACCAACTCGAAGAACGTCACCGGCCAAGCCTGGTGACCATCACGCGCCCACAATTCCTCTCGCCAGACTGCATCGAGCAGGAACTCACGCAAGGGGACCTCAAGGATCGCCTCGACTTCGCCTGGGTTGGCGACGAGTCCTTGAGGGCGTTGATCGAGTCGGGCCACGAACGGATGAACCAGAGAGCCGCTGCCGCCTGTAACAAAGCGGTCAAGTTCGCCCACGGGCCGCACCGTTGCAGGGTCGAGGGCGACTTCTTCGGATGCCTCGCGCAGGGCGGTCGCGAGAAGATCTGCGTCTTCTTCATCGTGTCGCCCACCAGGGAACGACACTTCGTGTCGGTGCGCCCGCATCGTGGGGCTTCGTCGGGTCAACAGCACCGTTGCTTCGCCGTCGACGTCGTACAGCGGAATCAGAACCGCCGAAGTGCGTCCCGTGGCTGCGAGACCCCGATCCGAAAACTGCGGCTCGTAGGCCGCAAGGCGACGTTCGAGCAACGCAAGGTCGACGTGTCGATCCCGTTCTGGAGTGTGGTTCCACGGCGGTGGTCCGCCGAGCCGTACGTCAGCAGGGCGCGGAATGATCTGTGGGCCTCCGCGTCCGGGCGGAGGACTGATCACACGTCGGCGGCAGCGAGCGCTTCGACGATGTCCGCGAAGCCACCGCTCGTCATGATTTCGAGCGTCTCATCGGGGCCGACCTTGCCGCGTTCCCAGAGGTTCCAGGCTTCGGCGACGGGCGCCAACTCTGCGTTGGCCTCGACCAAGGTCTCAAGTACGCGGTCGGTTCCGCCGATCTTGAGGTCCGCCATCGTGCGCCCAGGCAGCGCGTCTTCGCCTTGGGCCAGCCAGGCCCGCCAAGCAGCAACGATTTTGGAGATATCGGGAGCTGGTCGCTCGAATCCGGTCACGGGTTGAGGTTACCCAGTCGGCGGTCAAGTCCTTCGGCTGTCCGCGTGCTGATCCAGGACGGGATCCCCTACGATCGGTCGATCTTGTTCAGACAACTCTCGGCGGTCATCATGCGTACCCGACTCCTCACCCTGCTTGCGGCACTGGCAATGTTGGCTGCGGCCTGCGGAGGTGGAAGCGACGAGCCTGCGGCATCGGTCGACGCTGCCGACACCGCGGCCCAGCCCGAGTCCACGGCTACGAGTGTTCCTGAGCCTGAACCTACGGCGACCGAGGTTCCGCCGACCGCGACTCCGGTTCCCGAGCCGACACCGACGCCCGCGCCTGAGCCAACCGCAACGCCAGAACCCGAGCCCGAACCTACGGCGACCGAAGTTCCACCGACTGCGACTCCGGTTCCCGAGCCGACAGCGACGCCCGCGCCTGAGTCAGCCGACGAAGGCGCCACCGACGAGCCAGCCACCGACGAGCCAGCGGGCGACGGCACGCCAGGCGAGGGCGACGGCGACGTGATCGCGGTCGTCGATGGGGCTGCGATCTACAGCACGAACTGTGCGGGCTGCCACGGCGCCAACGGCGAAGGCGCCCGGGCCAAGGCAATCACCGGCATCGGCGCATTCTTCGCCGCAGATGCAAGCCCGCTCGTCAACCTCGTGACCAATGGCGGCACCAACATGCCTTCGTTCGGCTCCAAGCTGAGCGCTGAAGAGATCGACGCAGTCGTCGCTCACGTGGTCGAGACCTTCGCATGACGCTTCTGCTGCTGGCCGCAGCCCTGATCGGGTTCGTCCTGATCTTCAAGGCTGCCCAGCGGTCGACGCCCGTTTCGATTGAGCCACTCTCCGAGGGCCCGCTCGATGCGGTCGAGTTCTTCTGGCGTCCTGGTTGACCCTGGTGCACCCGGCTCGGTCAGGGCCTCACGGCAGCAGGCATCGCGACGAACCGGCGCAATATCTGGGACGACGAGGCAGACGCTGCCATCGTGCGTTCCATCGCTGACGGGAACGAGACGGTGCCCACCGTGGTGATCGGCGATGTCGGGCTCGTCAATCCGAGCCTGTCGACGCTCAAGAAGACCTTGGCGGAGAAAGCGCCGCATCTTCTCTAGCCTGCGGCGCTTGCCGGGTCGGCTACGTTGCTGCCAAGCTCGACCTATGTCAGAGAGTCTCCGTAAGTACACCCGGGGCGTCTATGCCCTTGACGCCGTCATCCAGCGCGTGCCCGACGATCAATGGGACAACCCGTCGTGCTGCGAGGGGTGGACGGCCCGAGAAGCTGCCGGCCACGCCGCATGGCTGATCCGCAACGTCGGCAACCTCGCCGCGGGCACCGGCCCGACACCCGAGCAGCCCGAAGCCGAAGTCCTCGGCGACAACCCTGCCCAGGCGTTCCGCGAGATCGTCGCAACGACCATGGCTGCGCTGGACCAAGACGGCGTACTGCAGAAAGTCGCTGCGACCCCGTTCGGCGAGATGCCGTTGGACAGCTTCATGGGCATCGTTTGGGTAGACCCGACGATCCACGCCTGGGATGTCGCCGATGCCACGGGCATCGACCACGGCATCGATCAGGCATCGGCCCAGCAGGCCTTCGACCAGCTATCACCCGTGTTGGACAACTTGCGCGGCCCCGGCATGTTCGCAGACGCCGTCGAAGCAGCGGGCGACGACGCCGTTGCCCGACTGATCGCCTTCACCGGCCGCAGCTCTGTCCGCTCCTAGACCTGTCCGCTCCTAGAACGGTGAGATGACGCTGGACGCGACTCGGGGGCCGGCTGTGCGCCGACCCCCGAGTGGTTACGTCATGTTGGCCACCTAGCGGCAGCGAGTTGTATCAGTCTTCGATGCGACGACGGGCGGTGAGCGCGAGTGCGCCCGCACCAATCAGACCGGCGCCGACCCAAGCGAGCACGCTGGTCTCCGAGCCGGTGAACGCAAGCTGAGGAGCCTGGGTGTCTTGGGTCGTCGCAGCGGCTGGCACCGGAGTGGGCTGTGCGGCGGCGGGGATGGCATCGGCGCTTGGGCCACCGCTGTTCGCGAACGCGGACGAGAGATCGCCGAGGTCCTGGTCTGGCGATGCGTCAGGCAGTCCGCCCGATGGGTACTCGAGCCGGCAGCCGTTGGGGTTGTTGTAGGTGCACGCGCCTTGCTCGTCTTCGGTGTCGTCGTCTTGAGCTGAAGCTGACGGCACCAAAAGTGCGGTCGCAGCGAACAGCGCTAGGAACAACATAAGTCCACGTCGAAACATCATCAGGTACTTCCTCCTCGGAACCCGCCTGGGCCCATTGGCAGAACGAAAACCGTATATCAGTTGTTGCGGATTGTCCCGTCGTGTGGCTTGCGCCAC
>CALDGN010000213.1 GCA_937942965.1 uncultured Acidimicrobiales bacterium
GACCCGCGGCTCGGTGCTCGTACCCGGCGGATCCATCGACGGCATATAGACCTTGGAGTGGGCATGGCTCGGCCACGCTGCCCACGTCAAGCCAGGTTGATCGAGCGTGATCATGCTGTGGCTCTCGAAGCTGCGATGCACAATCACGTCGCCAGCCGTCTTGGTGGCCCGCTCTGATCTACCGACCTCCCAATCGATTGCGCCGCTAATGACCCCGTACAGCTCGGGCGCTTCGTGGTGGTGATGCGGGTAGACGACGTTCGGCGCCTGGATCGTGAAGCCAACGAGCATGTCATCGACCGCATAGGGAGAGGCGTAGCCCAGGGATACAGGAACGGCGATCGGGACCCAGGCATAGTGGGCTCGGTACGCCTCGAGTTCAGGCGTGGACTCGAGTGCGTCATACGCCCGCTTCCACGCCAGCTCCGGCGCCGCAGCCTTGAAGCACTCAGCCAGGTCCCGTAGCTCGTCGGGTCCGGTCACTGCGTTTTCGACGGCGATGTCGAGCCAGCGATCGACGACCGGGCGAGAGACGCCCTCGAGCGGTGTCGGTCCGTCGGCGCCCTTCAGATCGGGCCCAACCGAAGCGAACAGTTCAGCGTGAATTTCCAGGCGACTCAGGGCCGACGAAATGACGTCGGCCAGAGTGCTGCGCAGTGCGTCTACGGCGTCTGACATGGCGGGGACGGTAGCGCATCGCACCATGCAGAAACTGCTAGGAAAGGGACCCAGCGGCCGCCTTCAAACCCGGAGATCCTGAGTGCACATCACCGCAATCCGTGCCTACGCCGTCGACCTGCATCTGGCCGAGGGCAGCTATAGCTGGAACACCCAAAGCTTCCCGTCGTTCGACTCGACAGTCATCGAGATCGAGACGGACGAAGGTCTCGTGGGCTACGGCGAGATCTGCCCGCTGGGGCCGGGCTACATGCCGTCGTTCGCCGAAGGCGCACGAGCCGGCATGGATGTGCTCGCCCCGGCCCTGATCGGGCTGGATCCAACCAAGCCGAACGTCATCGCTGCGGCGATGGATACCGCCCTCAGGGGCCACCCGTACGCCAAGGCTGGTCTCGATCTGGCGATCTGGGACCTTGCCGGCAAAGCCGCTGGCGTGCCCGTATCGACACTGCTCGGTGGCGCCTTCCGTGACGAGGTGCGCCTGTTCCGGGTCATCAGCCGGGATGAGCCGGCGGCCATGGTTGAGCGCCTGCTCGAGGCCCGCGAGCGTGGCTTCCGCCAGTACCAGATGAAGGTCGGAACTGGCGTCGCCGAGGACCTCGCCCGCATCCATGCAATCACCGACGCGCTCGCTGATGACGAGGTACTCGCGGCCGATGCCAACACGGCCTGGAGTCGAGCCGAGGCCATGCAGATCGCCGCAGCCGTCGCCGACTTGCCGCTCGCGATCGAGCAGCCGTGCTTGCGCTACGACGAGTGCCTCGCCCTGCGACCGCACCTCGCTCGCCCGATGATTCTCGACGAGGTCATGGATTCGCGCGACGCCATCCGTCGAGGAGCCGCCGACGGAGCGATGGACATCATCAATCTGAAGATCAGCCGTTTCGGCGGCTTGACCGGTGCGATGAAGACACGCGACCTGTGCCTGGACCTTGGCATCACGATGACGATCGAAGACACCTGGGGCGGCGAGATCGCGACCGCGGCGATTGCCCACCTCGCAGCCTCGACGCCTGAGCACGCGCACTTCCAGTCGAGCGCGTTCCACGACTACCACACCAACGCGATCGCGACTGGCGGCCCGGTCGTCGCCAACGGCCACATGTCGGTTCCCTCCGGTCCAGGGCTCGGCGTAACTCCGGTGCCCGACGTCCTCACCGACCCAATCCTCGACGTCCGATGAACGCCCACCAGCGATTCGGCT
Organism: uncultured Acidimicrobiales bacterium; assembly: GCA_937942965.1. Taxonomy (GTDB): domain Bacteria; phylum Actinomycetota; class Acidimicrobiia; order Acidimicrobiales; family UBA10347; genus UBA10347. Next base: position 1,883 of record CALDGN010000213.1, read on the forward strand.
GGATCATGTTCACGCTCAGCGGCGTGTTCTTCCTTGCCATCGGGGTGCGCGACGGCGACCTGCTGACGATCGGTGGAGCGGTCGTTTGGATGATTGGCTGCGCGGCCTTTCTCCTGTCGAGCGACTCCTGACATAACCTCAATCCGACGATCTCTGTCGCCTTCCCCCTGAAGGAGACTCGTCCAACAGGCCCCCACGAAAGGCACCTATGAAGCTCTGTACCGCAATGTCGTTCGACGGCGATCCGGAACGCCTCGCGAGTCGCATCGTCGATCTCGAGGCAGCCGGTATCGACATGGTGTTCGTGCCCGAGATCTACGGCTTCGACCAGGTCTCGGTGCTCGGCTACATCGCTGCCAAGACCAGCCGCATCGAGATGATGACCGGCATCGTCAACGTCTACAGCCGCTCCCCCGCACTCATCGCCCAATCGGCAGCGACCATCGACGCTCTTTCGGGTGGTCGCTTCACGCTCGGCATCGGTACCTCGGGCGCCCAGGTCATCGAGGGCTGGCACGGCGTGCCGTTCCGCAAGCCGCTCGGCCGTACCCGCGACGTCGTCGACATCTGCCGCAAGGTCTGGAGCGGCGACCGCGTTACCCACGAAGGCCGCGCCGTCAGCCTGCCGCTTCCTGCCGACGAGGGCACAGGCCTCGGCAAGCCCCTCAAGTTCATGAACCGGATGCACCGCGAGGACATCCCCATCGTGATCGCATCGATCGGCCCGAAGAACGTAGAAATGACCGCCGAGATCGCGGACGGCTGGCAGCCGATCCACTTCGTGCCCGACCGCTTCGACCGTGTGTGGGGCGAGTCCCTCGCCGCAGGCAAGGCCAAGCGCTCATCCGACCTGGGCGAGCTCAGCATCTTCGCTGACGCGACGCTGGCTATCGGCGAGGGCCCCGACGTCGCCGAAGCCCGAGAGGCCGCTCGCGGCCACATCGGCTTCTACGTCGGCGGCATGGGCGCCAAGTCGAAGAACTACTACAACGACCTGTTCAAGCGCTATGGCTGGGTCGAAGAAGCCGAGAAGATCCAGGACCTATTCCTGGGCGGTCAGCGAGCTGAAGCCACGGCTGCAGTCCCAGACGAGTACCTCGACGAGGCCCACCTCTTCGGCGACGAAGCCCACGTACAGGAACGGCTCGGCGTCTTCAAGAGCGTCGGTGTCACCCACCTCAGCGTCCAAGCTGCAGGCGCGAACGGCCTCGACGACATCGAAAAGGTCAAGGCCTGGCTGGACTAGCCAGTCAGGGCTGTCTCAGACAGCTCATCCTTGAGCCAGTCTTGAGGTCTTCTCCAGGCTGAGAAGAACTTGACTGTGCATCATCATGAACGTGTCCAGCTCACATGAGCAGCGACACGGTACGAGATGTTTCGACTCCCGCTGACGGTTGTGGTCGCTGGTCAGCGGGAGTCGATCTCGTACCTACCCAATGATGGTTCACGCCTGAGGCACGCGTCTCAGGCATACTCAAGACACCTTCGGAGGTACCGATGCTGGTATCCGACGCAACAGCGCTCTTGCCCGCTTCCCGAGAATTCGACAACCACAGTCACATGGCCACACCTGCTCCAGCAGCTCCCAAACCCCGAGTGCTCGTCGTCGACGACGCCGCCGAGATCCGTTTGATGGTCTCCGCTGCGCTCAGCCGAGATGGCTCCTATGCCCTCTCCGAGGCAAGTTCGGGCACCGAGGCGCTCGATGCGGCGCGCAACTTCCGCCCCGACGTCGTCGTGCTCGACCTCGGTCTACCCGACATCGATGGCGTCGAGGTCTGCCGCGAACTCCGCACGTTTACCGACGCCTACGTGCTCATGCTCACCGGCCGCGACGAAGAGGTCGACCGCCTGGTCGGACTCGCCGTGGGTGCCGATGACTACATGACCAAGCCGTTCTCACCCCGAGAACTCGCCGCCCGCATCCAGGTCCTTCTACGCCGCCCGCGCACTGGCACGGACACAACCACGACGCAGGCCGCCGAAACACTGACCCGCGGTGACCTCGAGATCGACATGCTCGCCCGCGAAGTCCATGTCGAAGGCGAACTCCTCGACCTCACCAAGATCGAATTCGACCTGCTCTCGACGCTTGCATCACGCCCAGAGATGGTCTTCACCCGCCAACAGATCATCGACACCGTCTGGGGCGATGACTGGTTCGGCAACGATCACATGATCAGCGTGCACATCGCCAACCTGCGCAAGAAGCTCGATGCGAATGGCACGAACCACATCAAGACAGTGCGCGGTGTTGGCTACCGCATGACGTGAGCCCCGCAGTCGTACCACGCGAAGCAGCGTGGCAGAACCCCTGGTTCATGGCCGCGTTCTTCTGTGTCGCTCTCGCTGTGGGTCTGTTGTGGCAAAGCGCGCAGATCGATGCGGACGCCCAGCTGATGATCGATCAGCTACGCGTCGCCGTACCTGCTGGCAGCTGAGTCAGCCCTGGCGTTCGCGTTGGGCCGCGACGGCTGAGCCTGCGGCCCATTTGTTCTCCTCGAGCACTTTGAGGAAACCCACGACGTTGCGGTCACGGATCCGCTCTAGCTCGCGCACGTCGAGGTGACCCGACTGCTCATCGGACTGTTCGACGATCTTGTCGACCAGCTCCGGCGTAAACGGCGGCGTGTCCATCAGTTTCGTCCACGGCCATTCGAGCGCCGGACCGAACTGTTCGATGAAGTGGCGGAAGCCGCCGGTGCCGCCAGCGACCCGGTACGTCTCGAACAAGCCCATCTGGGCCCACCGGAGGCCGAAGCCATAGGTCATCACGTCGTCGATCTCTTGCGTCGTTGCAACGCCGTCGTTCACGAGCCACAGCGCTTCACGCCAGACCGCCTCGAGGAGACGGTCACCAATGAAGGCTTCGATCTCGACCCGGACATGCACCGGATGCATGCCGATCGATTGGTAGATCGCCTTGGCCCGCTCGATCGTCTCGCTCGCCGTGGCTTCTCCCCCGACGACCTCGACCACCGGGAGTAGATACACCGGGTTGTACGGGTGGCCAACGACGAACCGTTCCGGATGAGCAAGTTCAGCTTGCAGCTCGGTTGGCTTGATACCCGACGTTGACGATGCGAGGAGCGCATCGGACGGCAGGGCTTGCTCGATCTCGGCGTAGACCGCTCGCTTCAGATCGGGTCGCTCGGGCACGCTCTCTTGCACGAACTCGGCGTCGGCGACAGCATCGGCGATCGATGATGCAATCCGCCACTCGCCGCGCTGGTCGGTCCGCAAGCCCAGGTCGTCCCATGCCCTGACCGCGTTCGCCAGCACGTCGCGCATGATCGACTCGGCTTCGGGCGACGGGTCAGATATGGCGACGTCGACGCCGGAGAGCACGAGCCGCGACGCCCATGCAGCGCCGATGACACCGCAGCCGACCGTCGCCGCTCGCTGCGGACGCACGACGTCAGCCATGCTTGGTCAACGAGAGGTTGTCGCGAACCTGCTGGGCGCTCAGGATGTCGTAGTTCTGCGCTTCGAGGATCTGAACCGCACGCTCGACGAGTGAGCCGTTCGTGGCGAGAACGCCGCGGTCGAGCCAGATGTTGTCTTCGAGCCCGACTCGCACGTTGCCACCAGCGAGGGCAGCAAGCGACACGTACTTGAGCTGATTGCGGCCGATCGAGAAGGCCGAGAACGTCCAGTCGTCAGGGATGTTGTTGCGCATCGCCATGAACGTGTTGAGGTCATCGGGAGCGCCCCACGGCACGCCCATGCACAGCTGAACCATCACTGGCTCGGGGATGATGCCGCGGCGTACGAGGTCCTTGGCGTGCGCCAGGTGGCCCGTGTCGAAGGCCTCGATCTCGATCCGGGTGCCGATCTCGTTCATCTGGGCCGCCATTGCTTCGAGCATGGCGGGCGTGTTCGTCATCACGTACTCGCCTTCGCCGAAGTTCATGCTGCCGCAGTCGAGCGTGCAGATCTCGGGCTGGATGCGGCGCACGTGCTCAACGCGCTCGGTTGCTCCTGCCATGTCGGTGCCTTCGTCGCTCGGCGGCAGCGGCTTCTCGACATCGCCAAAGACAAGGTCGCCGCCCATGCCCGCGGTGAGGTTCAGGACGACGTCGACGTCACTCGCACGGACCCGCTCGGCGACCTCTTCGTACTTCTCGACCGACCGAGAGGGCATGCCGTCGTCCTCGCGCACATGAATGTGCACCACCGCTGCACCTGCGTTTGCGGCCTCGATGCACGAGTCGGCGATCTGCTCTGGCGTGCACGGGATCTTGTCTGACTTGTGCGCGGTGTAACCAGAGCCGGTTACGGCACAGGTGATGAACACACCATCGTGGGTCGTCATGGGTTGTCCTTTCGGAACGGGAGAAGGGTTGGGTTACTGAGTGCTGGCTGCGAGTCGCCGGTTGGCGACGCGGGTTGCACTGCGAATTTCGTCGTGGTCGATGTAGACACCACGCAGGTGGCGGGCGCCTCCAGAGGCGAACGCGTCACGGCCATGCAAGATGCGGCGGTTGTCGAAACCGACCATGTCGCCAGGTGCAAATGGATAGCTGATCTGGAAGCGAGGGTCGGCTGCCATTTCAGAGAAGACCGCCATGGCGTCGTACGCTCGGGGCATGTCCTCGGGCGCCATGTCCGGGAAGCCGCGCACCGGGTAGAACGCCCGCATGGTCAGCGGCGCACCGTCGGGGCCGTGATCAATCATAGGACCAGACCACCGGTGGTCTAGGCCTGGTCCGCGATTGAAGAAGACCCAGTTGAGCGTCGTCAGCGCCTCGTAGTGGTCGGGGGCCTCGTCTCGGAGTGCGTCGACCAGGGCGAGGCCGTCGGTCATGGTTGAGAAGCCGCCTTCGGTCTCGTTGACCA
>CALDGN010000214.1 GCA_937942965.1 uncultured Acidimicrobiales bacterium
GGCGTGCCTGGCCCCGCCGGCGCGGCGATCCGCAAGGTGCTCGGCACCGATCGCGACGAGAACCAAGACGAAGTCCCGCTGCTGCCCCGGCTCGGCGCTCCTCGCACGCCGTTCAACGCAACCATCACCCCGCACCGCCGCTTCGCCTACCGCAGTGCTTCGCTGGCGACCATCAAGGCGATCAAGACCGAACTCGGCGCGACGGTCAACGATGTCGTCATGGCAGTGTGCGCCGGTGGCCTGCGTCGCTACCTCGAGTCACACGACGCGCTTCCCGACGAAGACCTGATCGCGATGATCCCCGTTTCGATCCGAACCGGTGAAGAGAACGAGAAGTGGTCGAACCGAGTGTCGGCGATCTTCTCGGAGCTGCCGACGTCGTACGACGATCCAGTCGAACGGGTCTCCCAGGTCAACGCCGCCATGCAGTCGGCGAAGCAGCAGTTCGACATGATGCCTGCCGACCTCATCATGGACATGAGCGAGTTGGCGCCACCCGCACTTGCCGTGCGGGCCTCGCAGCTCGCAACGCGCATGCGCGTCGCAGACCGCACCAACCCTCCCGCGAACCTGGTCGTCTCGAACGTGCCCGGTCCTCGAGCACCGCTCACGATGAGCAGCGGCGCGACGCTTCGCCACTACTACCCGGTCTCGACCGTCGTCGACGGGCAGGGTCTCAACATCACGGTGCAGAGCTACTGCGACCACCTGGACTTCGGTCTGGTCTCGTGCCGTGAGCTCGTACCCGATCTGTGGGATCTCCTCGATCTGATCCTCGAAGAGATCGAGCTGTTGGCCGCCGCGGTCGGTGTCGAAGGTGCGGCTTGAGTAGCAGCCGGCCTCTAGGGTGGCGTCGATGACAGCAACCACTCGGTTCGACGCCCCGCCGCTCTGGATGACGTTCCTCGAATCACGAGCAGTCGCCGAATACGCCGGTTGGCGCATGTCGATGCCACTGCTGCAGCGGCTCCCCAAGGGCGATGGCCATCCCGTCCTCGTGCTACCGGGCTTCACCGCCGCCGACCGTTCTACGGTTCGCCTGCGGATCCTGTTGCGACGCCTCGGCTACCGCACCTACGGCTGGCGTCTCGGCGCGAACATCGGACCGACGCCGCAGATCATCGATGGCCTCAACGAACGCATCGACAAGATCCGTGCCGACAACGGCGACCAGCGCATCTCCATCGTGGGCTGGAGCCTCGGCGGCGTCTTCGCCCGTCTTCTTGCCCGCGAGAATCCCGAGCACTTCCGTCAGGTCATCACCCTCGGTAGCCCGTTCCGCATGACGCCCGGCGACCGCAGTGCCGTGTCGGCGCTGTGGGAATCCGTGTCGCACCTGCATGATCCGAGCTTCCTCGAACCGATGCTCGATCCTGATCGCCCACCATTGATGGTGCCGGCGACCTCGGTCTATACCCGTACCGACGGGATCGTCTCGTGGCGCTACTGCCTCGAGAAGAAGGGTCCGCTCGCCGAGAACGTTGAAGTCTTCGGCAGCCACAGTGGCCTCGGTTTCAATACCGCAGTCGGCTACGTGATTGCGGATCGTCTGGCTCAGGCCGAGGGCGAGTGGAAGAAGTTCCGGGCGCCGCTGGCTGCGCTCGCCGCATTCCCGCCGCCGGCTAATCAGCGCATCTGAGCACGAACCCCAACCCCAAATAGGCCACTAACCCCAGACGGGCCACTAACCCCAGACGGGCCACGAACCCCAGACGGGCCACTAACCCCAGACAGGATTGATCAGGCCAACGACCTTGGTTGGTTTGACGATGATCACGCGGCGCTGTTCGCGGACCATGGCGTCGCGGAACTCGTCCCAGTCCGGATGTTCCTTCTTGGCGGCGGCCCGGTAGGCGTCGATCAAGATGTCCATCGCAGGGCCGTGGGTCTCGGTCGCGATCGGGCTGACCTCGGCCGTGGCATCGAAGCTCACATAGCTGCCCTCGTGGGACACGTGGTACACGACACGTGGGTCGCGTTCGATGTTGTAGACCTTGGCCCGAGTCGGCAGCACCGAGAAGACGATCGTGTCATCGGCGACGGCGTGATGCACGTCGGACGACTGGGGTCGGCCGTCGCTGCGCAGCGTGATGAGCGTGCCGCCTCGGACGCTGCCCGCCCACTCCAGGCCGTCTGCCAACTCGATCGGTGTGATCTTCATGGCGCCGAGCATAGAACTCAGCAGGTGGTCGGCTAGATACGGCTGTTGACCCAGCCGGCGATTGCATCGGACAGCCGGTCACGAGCACCGATCGGAGCTTGGAAGTAGTGGTCGCCGGAGCGTCGCATGCGGGTCTTGTCCACCGCAGCGATTGCGTCGAACATGGCATCGCCGTCGCTCGGGAACACTCCGGCATCGGCGTCGGCTTCGATCAGCAGGGTCGGCACTCGCACGCGGGCGAGATGCGGCGCTGCCTGGCACTGCGAGTCGGTCAGGCTCCACATCGACAGCCAGCTGCGGAGCGAGTTCACCAGGCCGACGCCGTAGATCCCGTCGTTCGCTCGCTTCGGGTCGCCGAGGTAGCAGGTGTTTGGCACCCGCCGGTTGGGGTCGAGGTCAGCGTCGACGAAGCGAGGGTCGGCCCACACCCGATTGACGACGAACAGGCGATCGCGTATGCCTCGGCTCTGCAGGAACTCGAGTTCGGTCTTGCACCATGCGGTGATGCGATTGCTGCGCTCGCGTTGGGCGATGCGCACCTGCTCGACGAAGTCGTCGGTGAAGGCAGGCCCGTGCTCAGGGTTGTAGATGTCGAGTTCGGGGTCTTGGGCGGTCAGGTCGCTCTCGTCGGTGACCGAGGCATCAAGCCAGTTGGCCATGATCTCTGGCCGTCCGGTGTGGGCGGCGACGAACACCATCAGGTCGCCGGGGATCAGGTCGTCGATGACGTCGAGCGGACGTTGGTTCCACGTCGGCAGCAAGTTCGGTTCGACTGCTTGTGAGTGGTACGCCGCCATGAGTGAGCCGCCGCCCGAGTTGCCGAGCAGCACGACGGTTTCGACGCCCGCGACTTCGCGCATCCACCGCACGCCTCGCCCGATCTCGGCGACAGCATGGTCGAGCATGAAGGCGTGCTCCATGCCTCGAAACCGGGTGTTCCAGCCGAGGAACCCGAAGCCACGTGCGGCCAAGTAATCGGCCAGGTAGTGCTCGGAGAAGTCGATGTTGTAGTGCGTGGCGATGAACCCGACCTTGGGTCGCTGGCCACGTGGCGTATGCCAAACGCCTTGGCAGGGGTGCCCGCCCGCGCCAGCCCGTCCAGCGATGGGTGAGGGGAGACCGACAAACATCCGGTCGACGTCATGTGCCACGCAGCGAAGCTATCCCGGTCGACCGGGAACGGCCCCAATCGTTTGCCGAAGGTGGGCTCTGGCAGACTCGGCGGATGGGAAATGAGTCCAGCGGAGGTCAGGCAGCGATCGCGGTCGCAGTGCAGGCTGGGATCGACGTCTGTTTCGCGAATGCAGGCACGACCGAGATCCATATGGTCGAGGCACTCGATCGGCATCCGAATGTGCGAGCGGTGCTTGGCTTGTTCGAAGGCGTGTGCTCGGGTGCCGCCGACGGCTACGCCCGCATCGCTGGCAAGCCAGCGCTGACCTTGCTGCATCTCGGCCCGGGCTATGCGAATAGTGCCGCGAACCAACACAACGCCCGGCGCGGCTTCTCGCCCATCGTCAACCTGATCGGTGACCAGGCCAGCTGGCACCTCGAACACGATGCCGCGCTCACGAGCGACATCGATGCGATTGCCGGGTGGGCTGGCTGGGTCGGCCGATCGACCTCCGCGGACAACGTCGCCACGATCGTTGCCGAAGCCATTGCCGCGGCGACCAGCGGGGTGCCCGGTCCAGCGTCGGCGGTCTTGGCAGCCGATCACACGTGGGAAGCCGCAACCTCGGCCCTTCCGAACGTCGAGCTCGGAACCCCGGTTGCTGCCGACAGCGCACTCATCGACCAAGCCGCGGCGGCGCTGCGCGAGCCCGGCGCAGTGCTCATCGCCGGTGGCCGGCACCTCAGTGCGGTCACGAAGCGGGCGATGGTTGCGATTGCTGCCGAGACGGGTTGCGGCATCTGGGCTGGGCGCCACGCTTCGGCCGACTACGGCGCCGGCGCGGAACTTCCGGAGTTGCCGTACTTCCCCGAGCCACTGATCGCGGCGCTCGAAGGCACGACGACGGCGGTGCTCGCTGGTGTGACCGAGCCCGTCTGCTTCTTTGGGTATCCCGACACGCCGTCGCAGGCGCTGCCCGCTGACGCAGCACGGATGCCGCTCTGCGGCCCCGAGCACGACCTCGACGCCGCGCTCGTCGCGCTCCAGACAGCCGTCGGCGCGGCCGATGTGCCCAGCCCGAACCGTGAGCCGGTCGCACGACCCTCGGGCGAACTGACGAGCGCCACCCTCGGCCAGGCGATCATCGCGTGCATGCCCGACAACGCGATCCTCGTGCAAGAGGCGATCACGAACCGGGCCGCGCTCGCGCCGCACATTGCGAACTCGGTGCCGTTCACGCAGCTCAACGGCACGGGCGGGGCGATCGGCGGTGGCTTGCCCATGGCGATCGGTGCCGCCGTCGCTGCGCCGGACCGCCGGGTCGTGTCCTTCCAGGCCGACGGCAGCGGCCTCTACACGATCCAGTCCTTGTGGACGATGGCCCGAGAGCAGCTCGACATCACGGTCGTCATCATCAACAACCGCAGCTACAAGATCATCGAAGTCGAGGCGCAGCGGGCAGGACTCGATCCCGGTGAAGCCACTCGTTCACTGCTCGACCTTGATCGTCCCGAGGTGAACTTTGCCGAGCTCGCCCGAGGCTTCGGCATGGAGAGTGCCCGCACCACCAGCGCTGCGGAACTGGTCGATCTCATCGACGCCGCCAATGCTCGCCCCGGCCCCTTCCTGATCGACGCCGTGATCTAAGCGCCGCGGTCCGCAGATCGCGGAGCGGCTACGCGAAGGACGGGTAGGTCGGGTTTGGGAGCGTCTCGAAGCCGGGTCGGGCAAACAGGTAGCCCTGGAACAGGCGAACGCCCGCGTGCCAAAGCCAATAGAACTCTTCGTTCGTTTCGATGCCCTCAGCGATGACCTCGATGCCGAGATCGAGACAGGTGCGCAACACGCCGCGCACGATCGCTTGGCGAGGGCCGTTGCGGTGGATGTCTCGCACCAGCCAGAGATCGAGCTTGATGAAGTTCGGCTGGAACCCGGCGAGCAAATTCAGGCCGCTGAATCCAGCCCCGAAGTCATCGAGAGCAAAGTCGACGCCGGCCTGTCGGCTTGGGCGAACGCTGGCCAAGAACGTTTCGAGGTCGGCGATCTCGTCCTTTTCGCTGACCTCGAACGTCAAATGCTCGGGCTCGATCCCGACCGACACTGCGGTCTCGATCGCCTGTGCCGAAGCGTTGGGGGATACCCGAAGCGTGCCGTTGAGCATGTTGATCATCAAGCGGCCGTCGTAGCCGAGCTTGGCAGCCAGGCGGATCGCTCGGTTCTGGGCCTCGAGGTCGAAGCGATGAAGATCGGCGCCCGTGAATTGTGCGATCACCTTGAACGCCGATTCGCCGTTCGGGCCGCGCACGAGCGCTTCGTAGGCCCACACGCGACGTGACTCGACGTCGACGATCGGCTGAAAAGCGAACGAGAAGTCCTCGCGCAGTTCTTGGGGTGAGGCTTCGCTCATGCGGCGGGAAGCATCGGCGTCGGCAACGTTTCTGAGGCAGCCGAAGCGATCAGGTTGCCGCTGAACAGGTGGATGCCTTCGCCCGCCAACCAGGCGTACTCATCAGCTGTCTCGACCTCGCCCGCAATCACATCGATGCCGAGATCATCGCAGGTCTGGATCAAGCCGCGCACGATCGCCTGGCGAGGACCGTGGTCGTGAATGTTGTGGGTAAGCCCTTCGTCGATCGAGATCATGTCGGGTCGGTAGTGCTCGAGCAGCGCAAGGCCCGCATAGCCGGACCCAAACTCGCCGATCGAGATCCGCACGCCTTGGCGGCGCACGTTCTCAAGCATCGCGGCAGCTTCGACCGGGTTGATCACACTGACCTCGTGCTGAATTTCGAGGATGATCCGTTGCGGATCGATGCCGCAGGCTTCGGCCGTTGCGATGGTCGAAGCCAAGAAGCTCTTGGCCTCGCCCAGCGCACGAGGAACGAACTGCATGTGCAGTGGATGTTGTAGACCGAGACGCTTTGCTGCGCCGAGCGCCATCCGCCGGGAATCGCTGTCGAATTCGTCGATCTCGTCGATGGCCACCCGTTGCATGACCTCGCCGCCGGACTCGTCGTCGAGTCCATCGAGAAGCGCCCGGTAGGCAAACACGGATCGTTCTTGCGAATCTGCAATCGGCTGAAACGCGGTCGCAAAGCTCGGTCGCTGCGGCGTCAGCGTGTCGGTCGTAATCGGCGCGAACGACGGCCGGTGATTCGCGAGACGAACCCGCCAGCGGCCTTGTCCGAATGCGGCCAGCAGCTTCTTCGCTCGTCCTGCGTCAACATCGGTCAGCACGCGCTGGCCGTCGAAGAAGTCGTTCATGCCGTCGATGCGCCGCAGATCGTCCGGCGACACGTGGGCGAAGCCCATCGTCCACTCGCCAAAGGAACGCTTGTGGATCGGCTCATCGATGATCACGGTCATCTGGGTGTGCCGCGGGTCTTGTTCAATCTTGTCGGCGAGGGCGTGGACGGCGTCTCTCGGCCCCTCGAGCACCTGGAAGAAGCAGTGGTCGTGGTACAGCAACATGCCCGTCACGTCGACCGCTGGATTGTGATTGCGCGACTGCTCGAGCAGGCCGAGCAGGTCGGCCTCGTTCATCGGGTGCGTCGCTGCGCTGTTGTAGATCAGCGTGCACAGATCGGTTGTCATGATGGTGGTTACCTCTCGCAATCCCCGGCGATCAGTAGGCCCTACCTAATCGGCACCGTTGCTGATCTGTCAAGGGTGAGGGGTGACTCGTTGGCTCAGCGTGTCTGCTCAGCCAGCTCTCGGTCGCACATTGCACCGCTGTAGCTCGGTTGGGTAATTGTTCCCGGGCACGCGACCTGGCGCTTCAGCCGAGCGTCGTAAGGGCATGCGACGCGAACGAATGATGCGCCGAACCTCCCGACGTAACCGCACTGACGCCGGGCCTCGCGACACCGCTTCTGCTTCCTCGGCACCGAGCTGGACGCAACCGATCCAGCCGGTGACTTGGGACGAGCTTCCGCCTCGCTCCTGGCGCGCCGAACAGGCCGCCTAGCTCGACGGGCCTGCATGCAGGCTCACGATCGGGCCCGCTGGGTTGGAACGCACCACCGAACTGACCCAGCGAGCCCACCTCCGCAGACGTACTGCGCATGTGTACGCAGTCGCGACCCTCGACTCGGGAGGATGATCACAGCGATCTGAGGGGTCGCCTGTGACTATCCGCCGCACCTGCACGAGGTGCATTGCATATCGAGCATCGACTGGTCGAGGCCATCGCCGTGGTCACTGACGGCTGGCCCGAGCCGACCGAGTACGCCGAAGCGTTGGCGCAGGGCGGCATCGATCTGACCCCGCTGCTCGCGGGCCGGCCGGAGTTTGTGCATCGCCGGTTCTCACAACCGGTCGGCCGCACGGGCAGCAGTGCTGTCGTCTATCCAATCGAGATCGACGCGCAACGCAAGGCGCTGCGTCTGTTCACCCGGCCTCCCGAAGTGCCGCTCGAGCGGTACCGGCGCCTGGCTGAAGAGAGCTTCGACGAGACGCCGCTGCAGATCCCCCAGGTCGTTCCCGATTCGATTGTCGTCGGTGGCGTTTCGTTCCCGGCGCTGGTTGGGCCGTGGATCGAGGGCCCCAACCTCGACGACTGGATCGATGAACGGGTCGATGAGGGCGACGTTGGTGCGCTCGTCGCGATGCGGGGCCAGTGGGTCGACATCGTCCGGTCGATGCAGGCCGAGCCGCTCGCGCACGGCGACCTCCAGCACGGCAACATCATCGTCGCCGCCAACAACCAGATCGAGTTGGTTGACCTGGATGGCGTGTGGACTGCGTCGACGGCAGACCTCGTTCCGAACGAGCGGGGCCACGAGCACTACCAACATCCGCGGTTCAACCCGGCCGAGGACTGGAACCAGTTCGCCGACACGTTCCCCGCCGCCGTCATCTCTCTGGGGCTCGCTATTGCGTGCGAGGACCCTCGGTTTTGGCGCCAGTCGCGGGCCCGTTCCGAGGATCAGATGATCGTCGGAGCCGAGCACTTTGCCGATGTTCGTCATCCGTTGTGGGAGGCGTTGCTCGCGTCGCCATCGGCCTCGGTGGCGTGGTCGGCGGGTCTGGTCCGTGATGCGGTCGCCGCGCTGCGCCCTCCCCAGTGTGTTCTCGG
>CALDGN010000215.1 GCA_937942965.1 uncultured Acidimicrobiales bacterium
CTACCTGGTGACCCAGATTCGCGATGACAGCCGCACCAACCTGGCCGGTCTCTTGGGCGGCGCTGACGACGCTGGTGATTCCGGCCGCGGCCACTTGCGCACCGTCGACACTGGCGGTCGCACCGCGTCGTAGCGACGCGCTACAAGAGGCGGGGTACCGCTATTCGCGACCAGCGCTATTCGCGGCCGGCGAAGCGGCGGGCGATGGTTTCGCGGCGCTCCTGGAGCTCTCGATAGGTGAACTCGTCGGTGGCTGGATCGACGCCGAACTGGCCTTTCAGGGCCGTGAGGTCGATGCCGTAGTCGTCGGTCTTGATGCCAATGTCGGCGGCGAGTTGGTTGCCGTGACGGCGGACGAACCACATCGCGATGTGGCTGACCTCAGCGAACAGGTCGAGGTCGGGGGTGAGCGTGGCGATCATGCCTTCGAGAAACACGAGGTTCTTCGCGAACAGCATGAGCTCACGAGGCATGCGGGCGCCGTAGCCGAGCATGGCCTTGACCAGTCGGTTGACCTCGTGGACGAGCTCTTCTTGGCTCATCTCCATGGGGTCGGGGCCGTTGCCGTCCAGACCGAGCTCGACGATGACTTTGTCGATGTCAACGTCTTCGGGCAGCGCTCCGAGATCGCGGATGGCCTCGACCTGGCCACGAACGTTGTTGCTCGTCGCCGCCATCATCATCTTGAGGAAGGCGACTCGCTTGGGCTCGGTGAGCCGGCCAACGATGCCGTAATCAAGGAGCGCGGTGCGTCCGTCGGGGCGCACGAAGAGATTTCCGCCGTGCAGATCGCCGTGGAAGATGCCGTTGACCATGGCACCTTCGAGGAAGCCGACCATGCCAGTGCGCACGATGTCGTGGGGGTCGATCTCTTCTGCTTCGAGGCGTTCGACATCGTCGAACTGGAAGCCATCGAGGCGCTCCATAACCAGGACTCGCCGGGTCACGAGGCGTGGATGTGGGCGAGGAACCACGTAGCCGTTCTGATCGAGCTGCTTGAGCGAGCGAGCGACGTCGAGCATGTTCTCGGCTTCGAGCCGGAAGTCGAGCTCTTCGACGATCGACTGGGCAAACACTTCGACGAGCGCGGGCGGATTAGCCAGCGCGGCGACGGGAATGCGGCCAACCAGGAACGGTGCGAGCCACGCGGTTGCGGCGATGTCGCCGTGTACGAGTTGGGTGACGTTGGGCCGCTGGACCTTGACCACGACCTCGGTGGGTTCGCCATCGATCATGATCTCGGCTCGGTGTACCTGAGCGATCGACGCGGCAGCGAGCGGGGTGCGATCGAAAGAGTGGAAGACTTCGTCGATCGTGCGGCCGAGGTCTTCCTCGACGGTGCGCTGGACGACCGACCACGGTTCGGCCGGCACCTGGTCGCGGCACTTGCGGAACTCGGTGACCAGTTCGGGCGGGAAGACGCCCTCGCCTGACGAGATGATCTGGCCAAGCTTGATGAATGTCGTGCCGAGTGCTTCGGATGACTCGCGTAGACGCACCGACAAGTCGTGCTTGCTTTCGCTGCCATCGAAGCCCTGGCGGCGCTTGGCGACTTTCCAACCGAGCACGGACCATACGAAGCGTCCGGCAATGTTGACGACCCGGCGTCCGGGCGGCAGGAGGCGGCGGCGAGTTAGGTCGGGAACGACGGCGCGGATGCGTTCGCGTAGCTCTTCGGCGCCACTGCGCCAGGGAAGATCGTCGAGGTCGATCGTCCACGGACCGCTCTCGGTGAACGCGCCAAACTCGCAGTCAGGAGACATCGCCAAGGGCGTGTCGTCGGGCGCGTGATCTGCGTCAGAATTCAGTGGGGGGATACCTTCACGATGCCACGACCGTCGAAATTCGCGCAGTCGTATGGGCCTGTTCGTCCGTCACATCGAACCGACAAATCGTTGCCGGCTTAGCGAGCGACGTTGAGCTGGGCGAAGACCGATGCAAGCAGCTCGGCTTCTTCTTGTTGGTGGATCTTGGCGCTACCGGTGGCAGGGCTGCCCGACTCGGGCCGCGAGACCCGGGTAATCGAGTAGTCGTCGCCGTGGCGCTCGTAGAGACGCCCCTTGACGAAGTTCCAGGCACCCATATTCTCGGGCTCTTCCTGGAGCCAGATCAGGTCGCGTGCCTTGGGGTAGCGACGAAGCGCGACCTCGAGAGCGTTCGCTGGCCACGGGTACAGCTGCTCGATGCGAATGACCGCAATTGGTGCGTCGTCGCTGCCGTTGCGGGCGGCGATCATGTCGTGGCTGATCTTGCCGGTCGATAGCACGACCTTGGTGACATCCGCGGCCCGTAGGTCGTCGATGTACGGATCGTCGAGTAGTTCCTCGAACGTGCCGCCGGTCAGTTCGCCGATCGGCGACTGCGCAGACCGAGCCCGCAGCAACGACTTCGGCGTGAAGATAAAGAGCGGCTTGCGGATCTCGCGGTGCATCTGGCGACGGAGCAAGTGGAAGTACTGGGCAGCCGTCGAGGCGTTGCAGACCTGGATGTTGTCTTCGGCGCAGGCCAGAAGCACACGCTCGATACGGGCCGACGAGTGCTCGGGGCCCTGGCCCTCGTAGCCGTGGGGGAGCAGGAGCACCAGGCCGCTGTGCTGCTTCCACTTGTCCTCGGCGCCGACGATGAACTGGTCGATGACGATCTGGGCGCCGTTGACGAAGTCGCCGAACTGGGCTTCCCACATGACGAGTGCGTCGGGGTCTGACAGCGAGTAGCCGTACTCAAAGCCGAGGGCGGCGTATTCGCTGAGCATCGAGTCGTAGATATAGAGCTGCGAGCCGTTGCGGCGCATGGCGTCGAGCGGGCGGAAGTCCTCGCCGGTGTTGTTGTCGACGAGGGTCGAGTGGCGATGCGAGAACGTGCCGCGGCGGCTGTCCTGGCCGGCGAGGCGCACGGTGGTGCCTTCGGCGAGCAGCGAGCCGAACGCCATCGCTTCGGCGATCGCCCAGTCGACCATGCCCGATTCGAACAGTTCGTCACGACGTTCGAATTGGCGGAACAGCTTGGGGTGCATGGTGAAGCCGTCGGGCCGTTCGGACAGCGCCCGGTAGATCTCGTGGACCATCTCGGGCGTGATCGCCGTTGGAACGTGCGGAAGCACACCCACGGCCGGAAGCGGCGCAGCTGCCCGCAAGTCCTTTGGTGGTGCGGCGTCGCGGGTCGCGTCGAGTGCAGCCTGCAGGCGAGCATCGAAGTCGTCGCGAGCACCCTGTTCTTCGGCCGCGTCGACATCGCCACGGTCGACCAGCAGATCGAGGTACTTGTTGCGTACCGACGGCAGTTCGTCGATCACTCGGTACATGAGCGGTTGGGTGTAGCTCGGGTCGTCGCCCTCGTTGTGGCCGCGGCGGCGATAGCACCACATGTCGATGACGACGTCTTTGTGGAACTTCTGGCGGTACTGGAAGGCGAAGTGCGCTGCCCAGGTGCAGGCCTCGGGGTCGTCACCGTTGACGTGGAGCACAGGTGCCTGGACGGTGCGGGCGATGTCGGTCGGATACGTCGACGAGCGCTGGGCTTCTGCCGTGGTGGTGAAGCCCACCTGGTTGTTGATGACGAGGTGGATCGTGCCGCCGACTTCCCAGCCGTCGATCTGGCTCATCGACAAGGTCTCGCTGACCACGCCCTGGCCAGCAAAGGCTGCGTCGCCATGGATCAGGAGCGGCAGCACGCTGAACTCGGGCTTGCCCGAGAGGTCGTACATGGCGCGGGACATGCCCTCGACGACTGGGTTCACGGCCTCGAGGTGCGATGGGTTGGCGGCGAGCTTGATCGGGATCGAGTTGCCGTGGCGCGACGTGAACACGTCGTCCAT
>CALDGN010000216.1 GCA_937942965.1 uncultured Acidimicrobiales bacterium
ATCTTGACCGACGAGCTGATCTCCGCCACCGTTCTGATTGCCGCCGGGGCGGCCCCCATTGCGAACTCGGTTCGGACCGTCACGTCGGTCGTTACGGCCACGGCCCTGTGCTGCGGCGACGCTCGGGATGCCGAGGGTCGCTGTACCGACGGCGAGACCGCCCAGCACTTTGCGTCGACTCAGTGTGCGGTCCGTCGGCGATGCATCGGACCCGGCATCGGATTCGTCTTGGGCTTCGGGGAGAAGTTCGGGGTTCTGCGCAGCCATGGCTCGCCTTCCTGTCGGGGAACTTCATCGTTCGCCGTCCCCGGCAGGCCCTCCGCAACGGAGTGACAAGAAACTGTGAGATGCGTTTTTCGTTGGCCTTTCGACCCATCTCAGATCACGCGTCGGTGACGCTCAGATCATGCGACCAATGTGATCGCGAGACTCTTCGTGGCCGGCTGCTTCGAGGACTGAATGCACCCGGACAGCATGGCCTCGCCCGGCGACGCCTCGCTCGAGCAGCACATCGACAACGTGTCCGATATGACCGGACCTCGAGACGTGCACGATGGCTTGTTCGACTGCAACGTGGCTTGGGTCGGACATCAACGCATCAGCCAGCGCGACGATGCCCTCCTGATCCGCTCCGTCTTCGAGCAACAGCACCGCTCGAAGCAACGGAGACGGCCGATCCAAGCCGTCGACCAGTCGATCCAGCTCGACCTCGCGGCGGTCGGCGAGCGCCGCCCACGCCAGCATCTCCGACGCATCACGACGCGCGGAACGAGAACGGCTGGACGACAGCACTTCGGTCGCTTCACGCTTGGCGAAGCTGCCCGCATCGTTACGGAGCGCCGTGTAGCCACTCGACAGTTTGTCGGCCGACGAGCGTTGCTTCGGCCGCCTGACGCGCTCCCCGCCGTCCCCTTCACCCGGCCACCATTCGACGCCGGCACGCTTCTTGAAAACGCCCAGCGCTCGCAGATTGAGCACGATGAAGAAGGCGAACAAGAACGCGCCCCACGTCATGTCCAGGGTCCACATGTAGATCGCGATCGGAATTGCGGTGACGAGCGAGATCGCGTTGGTCGTGCGGCGCTGGCTTGACCCCTCACGCAGGAAGAGGATCTCGTCGATGATGTGGCCGCCATCCATAGGCCAGACCGGCGCGAGGTTCACCAGCGCCCAGACGACGTTGATCCAGAACAGCCAGTGCAGCGTCAGTCCGGCCCATCCGCCAGGGGCCCACAGTTGATCGAGCACCCAGGCCGGAATGCCGAGCGTCACCATCTCCAGCGTCGAACCAGCCGCACTCACGAAGATCCGCTGTTGCGGCGTGAGGTGACCAGCATTGGAACCGTGCGTCAACCCGCCCATGCCCCACATCGAGATGCTGGCCTCAGCCCCAAAGCGGCGATAGGCCAACGCATGGCCGAGCTCGTGCACGAGGATCGAAACCGTGACCAGCACGATCCACAGCAGGGCCCGGTTCAGATCATTGGTGCGGGACGCAATGAACGCCGCCGAAACCCAGAACCAGATCTCGAAGCGAACGGGAAAGCCCAGAACGGTGAGGTGCGCCTTCTTCTCCATGCCCACTCGATCGGCGGCGGGCACAACTACTCAACCGCAATGAGACCAACGATTCAGTTCATCAGGAGCATCCGCTCCTACGCCGAAAGCAAGCCCGTGATCGGGTCGCCACCCGACGGAAGAACGTCGCCGGCGGGAACACCAAACCAGTCCTCGGCGATGGTGGCGTAGTAGTCCTCGAACCGAGCCGTCGCCACCACGTTCCCGTCATCGAGCGCACGTAGGTTGGGCGCATCGCCGTGGATGCCGTTCGTGCCGGGACCGCACAGCAGCATCGTCGAAGCGCCACCGTGATCGGTGCCGCCATCGTTCTGTTCGACCCGTCGACCGAACTCGCTCGTCGTCGCGACCATCGTCGAATCGGCCATACCGAGCTCGCTCATGTGGTCGAGGAACACGGTGGTCGCTTCGTTCAGTTCCTCCATCAGCTGCGCGTGGCGCCACGACTGCCCGATGTGGGTGTCGAAGCCGCCGAGACGGACATGGAGCACTCGGACGCCGACGTCCAACGACATGATCTCGCTTGCGAACCGCAGCTGTTGACCCAGGTCGGTCCACGGGTAGCGCTCGTCGCCGTCGGACTCCATCTGGGCGATCGACTGCGAGAAGCTGGTCATATCGGCGAGACCCTTGCGAGCCGCATCATGGGCAGGGCCGTCCGACGCCGAGCGTTGCGCCAACGCTTCGACTGTGCCCCGGTAGCTGGTGATCCAAGGGTCGTTCTCTCGAAAGATCCAGTTCGCGCCGGGGTCGGTGAGACCGACCGTGACGGCCTTGTCGGCCAGCAACGCTGGCGTCGGACCGCCGGACAACGAGATGCCCGTCACCGGTGCGCCAACATCGAGTTGATCGCACAGGCGGCCGAAGAATCCGGTGCTCAGGCGGCTGCGCTCAGCACTATCGCCACGCCACCAGCGCTGTTCCATCTCGAAGTGCGAGAAGTCCGGTTCGTTGCTTCCGACACCGACAACACCGGCGATGCCTAGGCCGGCGAGGCCAGCGAGGTTGGGGTGCCAGCCGAAGTTTCCGTCGGCGTCGATGAGCTCGCTGTCATCGGTCACGAGATCTGGTCGCATGTCCCGAAGTCGCCCGTCGCCGAACGGCTGCAGCATGGCCAAGCCATCGTTGCCACCCTGCAACTCGACGACGACGAGGGTGCGGTCTGCGTTGATTGTGGGTGCGGGTCGCACCACGTCGTCATCGAGTTGCTGGTCGGGCGGCGTCGTGCCGAGTTGCATGGCCGGGGAAGCGCTGCAACCAACGGCGCCGAGCGCTCCGGCCGAGCCGAGCAATGCCAAGAAGCGGCGTCGGTTCAGTCGTTGAATCTCGTCGGATGCGGAAGAAGTGCGGCTCATAGCAGTGTGAACTCCGGGGTGACGATGGCGGTCAGAAGCAGCAGTTCGAGTCGGCCGTCGTACTCCGAGACGTCGGCTTCGATCTGTTTGAGTGCGGCCTGGGTCGACTCGGACGGGTCGTAGATCCCACAGCGAGCGAGCACGGCGTCGACGGTCGGCTCGATCTCGTCATAGAGCCGTTCCGGCATCTCCCAGTCCATGGCGACGCTCGTACGGGCGATGATCTGGCTGGCCGAAGCCCATCGGTGGTCGAGCGGCCATCCGGCAACGTTCGGCGGCAGGAACGGCATCTGGCCGAGCACCTCGAGATACCAGCCCTCGTCAGGGTCGAAGAAGCCGCCCAGTCCGAGCGCTTGGCGAGCAGCGATCAGCCACTCGACGGGCTGGCGAGCCCGGGAGTGCGTCGCTGCCAGGAAGTCGTCGCCGCGGACCATCTCGGCGATGAGTGGTTTGATCTCCATGCCGTTGGCGACGAACACGGCGGCGAGCTCGTCACGGCGGTCGTCGGTCAGGTCCGGGCCAACCAGGTGGTGGTAGATCCGAGTGGTGACGTGTTGGGCGCACGAGGGGCGAGAGCAGACGAACTCGATGAACTCGTCGAGGTTCCAGCGGCGCCGCTCCCCCATGAACGTCACGGGCCGGGTGTAGGCCTGCTCGGCCTTGTAGTGGACCTCGGCGGTTTCCCAATCGACCCACCAACCGCTCAGGATCCGGGCGGCGGCCCTGACGTCGTCTTCGGTATAACCACCGTTGCGTCCGAGCGTGAAGAGCTCGAGGAACTCGCGGGCGTAGTTCTCGTTGGGGTTCGTGCCCCGGGACTCGGCCCCGTCGAGATACAGCAGCATCGCTGCGTCGGTCGTGACCTGGCGCATGAGTGTCGGGAAGTGACCGAGCGCATGCTGGCGGAACAGCTGATACTGGCGCCACATCATCGCCGAGTCGGCACGCTCATTGCTCGAGGTCAGGTGGGTCGACCAGTACCAGCTCATCCGCTCATGGATCGGGTTAGACCCGTGCACCATGTCGTTGCCGATTGACGCCACCGCAAGCTCGAACAGCTTGTAATCGTCGTCATCGTCGTCGCTCAGGTTGAAGCCGTCATAGAGCTTCGCCTCGGTCCGGTACTCGATCGTCTCCCGGGAGAGGAGCTCCTCGATGAGCGCTTGCGGGCCGTGTTCTTCCCAGGCCTCAACAGCGCCAGGTGTCGGCCCAAATCCGCAGCGGCGGAACACGTGGGCGATCTGTTTCCGGATCTCCGGGGTGGTCATGAAACGAACGTAAGGAAACGTTCATGAAGTGGCCGTGAACCGGGCCTTCATGTTCTCTTCATGGTTTCGGTGCGAGACTGTCTCGATGCGCCTGCTGGTCGTCGAGGACGACGTCGCGCTCGGCCAGATCCTGGTGCGAGGTTTGAGCGAAGAGGGATACGCCGTCGATCTCTCGACCGGCGTCGTCGATGCTCGACACAACGCGCAAACACACCAGTACGACTCGATGGTCATCGACATCGGGCTTCCTGATGGAAACGGTCTCGATCTGTGTCGTTCGCTGCGTGACGAGGGCGACCAAACGCCCATCTTGATGCTCACCGCTCGCGATGGGCTGAGCGACAAGGTCGGTGGGCTCGATGCTGGCGCCGACGACTATCTGACCAAGCCCTTCGACTTCCCCGAACTGACCGCCCGGGTTCGGGCACTCACCCGTCGTCCACCGCAGACGCATAAGACGGTGCTCGAAGCGGGCGAACTGTCACTCGATCCATCGTCACGGCGCGTCTGGCGGGGAGCGATCATCGTGCCGCTGACCGCCCGCGAGTTCTCGCTGCTTGAGCACATCATGCGTCAGCCAGAAGCGACCCACACCCGTACCGAGCTGCTCGAAAGCGTGTGGGACGCCAACTACGACGGTCTCTCGAACGTCGTCGACGTGCACATCGCCAATCTGCGTCGCAAGCTCGAGATGCCCGGCAGCCCTCCTGCCATCGAGACGGTACGCGGCGCCGGGTACCGCTTGCATCCTGACCTGATCGCCGACACCGCATGAACAGGTCTTCCCGATGAACTTGCGCACGGTGCGAGTGCAGCTGACGGTGTTGTTCACCGTCATGGCAGCCATAGCGGTCGCCGTCATTGCTTGGCTTGCGATCAGCGAGGGCCGTAACGGCATCTTCCTGTCGGCGGAGCGCGAAGCCGAACAGATCGTGAAAGACGCGGCGATCACCCAGCTCACTGGGCGAGAGATCTATCTCCCGAACACGTGGACGGTGTGGATCAACGACGAAGACGACTGGCGTAGCACCGAACCGTTCGACGAAGCCTGGGTCGAGCCGCCATTGTTCTCGTTCGTCGAATCGTCGTGGGACTGGCCGGCCCATCACCGCTTCCAACAAGACGGGCCGTGGCTCGCCTACAGCGAACCTGTCAAAGACGGCCAATGGGTGGTCTCGGCGGTCGACTTGTCCGACTTCGTCGAGGACGCCGACGCGCTGCGATTGCGGATCATCTTGGCTGCAGCCGCTTCGATCTTGGCGATGGCGGCGGCCGGCTATTGGCTCGCCGGACGCTCACTTCGCCCCGCACGCCTCGCTATGGCCCAGCAGCGAGACTTCATCGCCGACGCGGCGCACGAACTACGCACGCCGCTCGCGGTGATTCAGGCCTCTGCCGGCCACACGCTCAGCCGCCCTCGCTCCGACGATGAGTACCGAGATGCCCTCGGCGAAATCATGACCGCTACAACGCGAGCGGGATCATCGGTCAGCGAACTGCTCGAACTCGCCCGCCTCGACGCTGGGCAGGCACAACCGCGGCTGGCGCCGCTTCGTCTCGACCTGCTCCTCGAAGAGGTGGCGGCCTCGATTCGCATGGACAACACCGAGATTCGGGCCGAGGTCGGCGAAGCGATCGTCGCCGACGCCGACTACGCGCTGTTTCGCCAAGTTGTCGAGACGCTGGCTCGCAACGGCGCCAACCGAGCGAGCGATGTCGTGCTTCGGGCTGGCCATTTCGACAAGAAGATCCGGCTCGAGATCGCCGACAACGGGCCAGGCTTCGACGAATCGGTCCTACCGTTCGTCTTCGACCGCTTCCGCCGAGGCGACAGCCTGGGCTCAAGCGGGTTGGGTATGGCGATTGCCAAGAAGATCGTCGAAGCCCACGGCGGCACCATCGCCGCAGCGAATGGACCCGAGCACGGGGCCCTCGTGACGATCGATCTGCCGACAAGCAGCGACTGACCTGCCCGCTCCGAGGGGCTACTCCGTGACGAAGTCGATGAGTTGCTCGACGCTGTTGACGAGCGGCGTCTCAATGTCTTTCCACGACGAGACCTTGCCCAAGACGAGCTTCCAGAACTGGGGCGGCTCCATACCGATGCCGAGGCGTTTCAGTACGCCTTCTTTCCACGGCTCGCCCTTGGGCACATTCGGCCAGGCCTCGATACCGATCGCACGGGGCTTCACGGCTTCCCAAATGTCGACGTAGGGGTGGCCAAGGATCAACACATTCGGGTCATGGACCTCGGCGGCAATGCGGCTCTCTTTGGAGCCATCGATCAGGTGATCGAGCAGCACGCCGAGGCGCTGCGTGTCATGCGGCCCGAACGCTCGCACCCGAGCGGCCAGGTCGTCCGCCCCTTCGAGCTGCTCAACAACGATGCCCTCGTAGCGCAGGTCGTCGCCCCACACTCGCTCGATGAGTTCGGCATCGTGAATGCCCTCGACCCAGATCCGGCTTGGCCGAGCCACACGGGCCGACGTGTCTTCGGCGGCGATCGACCCCGATGCGGTGATCGATGGAGGCGGTGGCGCCTTCGGCTGCAACGGTGATCGCAGCGCAACCAGTTCGCCTTCGTGGCGGAACAGACCTGGGACAGGGTCGAAGGCCTTCTCGGCACCGAGCTGGTCCTTGATCACGATCTCGACGCCCTCAAGGAACCGCACGACCCGGCCCTTGGTCTGCGTCGGCGTGTGCTCAAGACGCATGCCCGGTTCGACAAACAGCTCTCGTTTCGCCAAGCCCGTGCGCTTGCGGTCGCCGATGTCGTCGAGGGGCTCAAGAATGCCGTCGTCGATCACGGCATGAGACTAGAAGCCGGGTCTCTCCGGATCGTGGCAACGCACTGGGTAAACGTCACGCCTACAGATGGCAAAGCGCACCGACACGAGCGGTACCGTCGAGACAGATGGCTCGGCGCACACAGGACCCCGACTCGGCGTCTTCGCGACGACCGACGACACGAGCTGCGCTTTCCTCGCTCCAGATTCCGGCCTACCGGACGTTGTGGTGGGCGGGCGTCTTCTCGTTCATCTCGGTCCAAGGCCAGTTCGTGCTGCGTGGTCTTCTCGCCTGGGACCTCACCGAACGCGAGGGCGCGCTCGGTCTCGTCTACCTGGTGTTCGGCCTCACCATGCTCGTTTGCACGCCATTCGGTGGTGTCGTCGCGGACCGAGTTCCGAAGAAAACGGTGCTGCTCGTCACCCAGGCACTGATTGCGCTGGCGGCAGGTCTGATGGCCCTGGTCGTGATCACCGACGTCGTCACGTTTTGGATGTTGCTGCTGGCCTCGATCGCCCAGGGATTGGCCTTTGCGTTCTATGGGCCCGCCCGGGTCGCCATGAGCGCGGAACTGGTCGGGCGCGACCAGCTCGGCAACGCGATCACGCTTTCGCTGCTCAGCATGAATAGCACCCGTGTCTTCGCCCCCGCACTCGCCGGCATCTTGGCCGGTATTCCTGCGATAGGTATCGGTGGCGCGTATCTGCTCTCCACGATCGCGTCGATCGCATCGCTGGTCCAGATCTTCCGGCTTCCGAACATGCCAGCAGCGGCGACTGAGCGTCGCAATCCGTTCAAGGAAATCGCTGCGGGCGTTCGCTACGTCCGAAACGACGACCGGCTCCGGCGCATCGTGGTGGCGTCGTTCTTCGTGATCATGTTCGGCTTCAACTATGTGGCATTCATTCCCGCCCTCGTCGAAGGCATCTTTGACCTCAACGACACCTGGGTCGGCTTGGTCAGTTCGGCCAGCGCGATCGGTGCCGTCGCCGTCTCCTTCCCGCTCGCGGCCAAGGCCGACGGTCCCGGCGGGTTGCGCATCATGATCGTGAGCGGCATCGGGTTCGGCATCGGGGTCATGCTGCTCGGCGGCGCACCGTCGATCTGGGTCGCATTCCTGATCGTCATCGGCATCGGTGGGTTCACCACGGCGTTCCAGTCGATGTCGAACACCCTCGCTCTGACGCAGACCGACGACGAAATGCAAGGGCGCGTGCAGTCACTCATGCAGCTCTCGTTTGCTGGCTTCGGCATCGCAGCCGCGCCGATCGGCGCCCTCGCCGAGTTCATCGGACTCCGGTGGGCGCTCGTGGTTATGGGCGCCGTCGCCCTGACCGCAACCGCGATCTTCGGCACGCTTGAGCGGAACGTCGTCCGCGAGCCAGCATTTACCTAACAGCCGAGCCGAGACTCAGCTGAGCGGGAAGTAGCCCGGCACCTGGTGCGGATGGGTGTCCAGGTGCACCTTGGCTTCGGGCGCACCACTGAAGCGACCGTGTGTCCAACGGATCTCCACGTGACCTTCGATCGAGAACACCTGCGGCGCCTCGGGCAGCCGAGGAGCTTCTGGTGAGGCTGGCGCAATCGCTGGTCGTTCCACGACATCAGCCTGCCAGCGCACCATCGGTTGGCCTGCGGCTTCGGGCCATGCGTCGAAGCTGCGGACCTCGTAGCGGCTGCGGAAGTCCCACGGCGTACCGACCCGATACCGCAGCGGGTCTCCCGACGTCGTCGCACCCAGCACGAAGTAGGGCGCGGCCTGCAAGCGCAACAGCCGCCACAGCATCGACTCGCGCTCGCGAGCCGTGCGCAATGACGTGCGCCAACGCTCGGCCGACGCAGTCGCCACGGCCATCGAGAAGTCTTCGTACGCCCGCTGCGAGGTCTCGGGCAACCGGCCCCGCTTCGGCAATGCGGCCTTGAGCGCAAGCCGATCTGGCTTGTCCAAGTCCGCGACAGCGGCCGGCGTGCCGCCGACTTGGGTGTCGAACAAGCACGCTTCGTAGAACGCTTGGTACGCCTGTGGAGCCGTCGTCAGGAACCAGTCGCTCCCCCGCTCGACCCGGCGCTCGGCCAACGATCGGTCGAACAGGTGCGATGGGCTGACGTTGTGCAGAATCGAGCTGCCGTACTTGCACGACACGAGGTACACGTGATCGACCCGGAGGTCAGCTGGCACTTGCTCGTACCCGGGCGGCTTGTGCGGGCCCTTCCATTCCACCGTCCACGGCGGCCGGCCTCGGAGACCATCGTCAGCTCGAGCGAAGATGCGCCCGTTCTCCCACGCCGTCTCGAACTCTCGGGTGTGGCTACCGGCCTGGCGAGCCGCATCGAGGCGCTCGTAATGCTCAGTCGTCAGATTGACGACCGACATCGGCCGCACCAGCAGCGCTTCGTCGAGATCTCGGAACCCGAGCATCGCGAGTCCGGTGATGATCTCGGTGATCTCGGTTCGGATCGCGGCCACAAGCGCCCTCGTCGATCAGCTGTCGCGGAACAGGGCTGCGAACTGAAGCTGCGCGCCGATCATGTCCGCAGGGAGATCGTCGTCGGTGTACACGCTGCTGTTCGAATACACATCGATGCCCGTGCCGGTCTCTTGGATCCAGGTCACCACCGCGTCGCCCCACCGTTCCGACAGCAACGCCTCGCGCACCGACGTTGCACTGCCGTTGAGCAGCTCGGCTTGGGTGCGAGCGACGACTTCGAGTGCGAGCACCCGGTGCAGCGTGTCGAGATCATCGGCCAGATACACCAGCGGCGGTTCGGTGTGGACCACCGCCGTCGCAACGGCGGCCATCAGACCTGACGCCCCATGACTTCTTCGAATTCTTCGATGTCGGTCTCGTTCCAGAACCCGGCAATCGGCGCATCGGCACCAGCGGCATAGGCCACCAGCCGTTGCGAAACGGCCGCATCGTCGAACATCTCGATGGCATCGAACACGCCATGAGGACCAATCGCCCGCAAGGCCTTGTCGCCTTCGCTGCCGGACCCGGGCAGATTCGATGTCAACACCAGCACCCGACTCGGGTTCTGTGAGTCTTCGCGGGCCTTGAGCACGTGGACCCGGCCGAGCAGCTTCCAGAGCGTGTCGGTGCGCATGAGCCCAGGGCGCACTGTCGTGAACGCACCCGAGACATCGACGTAGTACTGGCGCCCGTCGCGATCGGCGACCAAGAAGTTGAACTGCAAGCCGAGCTTGGGGATCTTGGCCTTTTCCTTCACGATCTCGAAGCCGGCGGCCGTCAGCACCTGTTCGGCGATGTCGGCGGCCTTCTTGCCCTCGCTCGTCGCCCGAGCTTGGAAGTGTTCGAGACGCTCTTGGCCATCGTCGGGAAGCTCGATAGCAAGCTCGCCCTGGCTTGCGCCTTCGTAGGACGGCACCTTGGGGCGCTGCTTCTCGGCATCGAGGCGGTCCAACGCGATCTCGGCGTAGTCCGGGTCGAGTTCGAAGCCCATGCCTCGGCGTCCGGTTCGTTCCGCCGCCAACAGGGTCGTACCGCTGCCCAGGAACGGATCGATCACGACATCGCCGCGATAGGTGTACAAGTCGATCAAGCGACGAGGCAGCTCGATCGGATACGGCGCCGGGTGCTGCACCCGACGGGCCGACTCGGGTGCGATCTTCCACACATCGAGCGTGGCTTCCATAAAGTCGTCGGCGCTCAACGTCGACTCGTGGGGCAGGTCCTGCTCGGCACGCCCCTTGGGCATCGCTCGATCGAAGCGACCCTTGCTGGCCACGATGACCCGCTCGGTCAAGTCACGCAGCACCGGGTTGGTGGCCTTGCGGTACGAACCCCACGCAACCGAGCCAGTAGCGCCCTCGGCCTTTTGCCAGATGATCTCGCCCCGCAACAACATGCCGAGGTCGTCTTGGAGAATGCTGATGATGTCGGCCGACAGACTGCGGTACGGCTTGCGGCCCAGGTTGGCCACATTGATCGCCATGCGACCGCCCGGCTCAAGCACCCGCAGGCAGCTCGAGAACACGTCGCGCAGCATCTCGAGGTATTCGAAGTACGTGGTCGGGATGGCCGAGCCGTCTCGGCGCGTGTTCGGATCGCCAGCGACTGCCAGCTCGTATTCCTTGCCCACGAAGTACGGAGGCGAGGTAACGACCAGCGCCACGCTGTTCTCGGGCAGGACCTCGTGGATCTTGCGGCTGTCCATGACCCGGACCGGGTCGGCCAGCACGTCTTCGGCGACACGGGTGACCGTGTTGTCGTCACTGATCGTCGGCGGCGTGAAGCGGGCGTAGAACGCCGAGCTGTCATGGCTCTCGCGCGCACCGGCGCCAAACGACGCGGTTTCGGTACCCCGACGGGCCGTCTCGCTCGCTGGCGTATCGCTTTTGGTCTTGTCGCTCATCGCGCGCTCATGGCCATGGGGCCCTCCTGGTTTCACGACTCTAGGTGGACCATAGAGACGCCCTGTGACATTCCCGGAAGGGCTGGCATCACCAACCGTCCACTACCGTTTCGCCATGTCCTCTCCGGCCTTCGATGCGATCCCCATTGTCGACGTTGCACCGGCCCTCGGCGACACGCCAGATCCTGACTTCGCCCGCCGATTCACCGACATCTGCCACCACGTTGGCTTCGCCGTCGTAACCAACCACGGCATCGAACGCACACTCGTCAACGACGTCTTCGAGATGATGCACCGTTTCTTCGCCTTGCCGACCGAGCAGAAGATGCTCATCGACAAGAACGCCAGTCCGCAGATGCGCGGCTGGGAACCCGTCGGTGCCGAGACGACCAACAACGAAGCCGATATTCGCGAACAGATCGACGTCTGGACCGGCCACGCCACGGTCGACGACTCGGATGCGCCCGTCTACCACCGCCTCTACGGTCCGAACCAATGGCTCGACGACGACGTCCTCGCTGGGCATCGCGACCTGAGCGAACGATGGATCAACGCGCTCGCAGATCTCGCCGACAAACTCATGGCGTCGCTCGCCATCGGTCTCGGCCTCGACGCCGACCACTTCCGCAACCTGTTCGGCGACCGCACCATGTCGCTGGCCAAGTTCATCCACTACCCGCCGACGCCAGCTGGGGCGGCGGGCGTAAACCCGCACCACGACGCCGGCTTCCTCACCGTGCTCGCACCAGGCCCGACCGCCGGGCTCCAGGTCCAGAATCCAGATGGCGATTGGATCGACGTGCCCGTGATCGAGGACACCTTTGTCATCAACCTCGGCGAGATGATCCAGTCGATGTCGGGCAACTATCTGGTCGCCACGCCGCACCGGGTCATCACCAGCGACGAACGCTGGTCGGCCGGCTACTTCCATGGGCCATCGCTCGATACGTCGTTAGCGCCGCTCGATCTCGACCCGCGGTTCGCCGCTGCGGTCGAAGCCAGCCCACACCACCGCCAAGCCGGGTTCATGCCCACGCCGGCCGAAGCAGAAGCTGGCACCGCAGCCATGGCCAGCGCCCACCGGCCGACGACATACGGCGAACAGCTGTGGAACTACTTCAGCCGCAGCTACGCCGAGGCGATGGCCAACCATCACGGCGACATCCTCGACGCGACCTAGCAAACTGCGAAACTCCGCTGCCGCGGAGCACTCCGACAAGACGCGTACGGCCCGAGACCTCTACGATCGAGGCATGAGCAACTACGAAGTCGACGACGCCGAGCTCCGTGAGCGCCTTACCCCCGAGCAGTATGCGGTGACGCAACACGCCGGCACCGAACGTGCCTTTACCGGCAAATACTGGGACACGACCGAAGCCGGCGCCTACAACTGCATCGTCTGCGACGAGGAACTGTTCTCGAGCGACACCAAGTACGACGCAGGCTGTGGCTGGCCCAGCTTCTACGCCGCGACCGACGACGCCAAGGTCGAACGCAAGGTCGACCGCAGCCACGGCATGGTCCGGGTCGAGGCCGTGTGCGCCAAGTGCGGCGCCCACCTGGGTCATGTGTTTCCCGACGGCCCTCAGCCGACCGGCGAGCGCTTCTGTATGAACTCTGCGTCGCTCAACCTCGAAACTGCCGAAGCAGACGAGTAGCGGTTCCTAGGCGCCGTCGTCGGTGGCCGTCGAGCGGTCGATGACCGCGAAGACGGCGCCCCAAGGGTCCATCATGCTCGCGGCTCGCCCAAACGGCGTGTCGTTGGGCGCCATGGTGACCGTGCCGCCGTTCTCGGCTACATACGACGCGGCCGCGTCGGCATCGGCCACCACAAAGTTCACTTGCCAGTGCGACGGGACTTCGGCGGGCACCATCGCCGGAAGCGCCATCGTGCCAGCGGTAGGGGTGCCGCCGTTCGAGAAGATCGTGTACGACATCTCGCCCATGTCCATGACCTCGCTCGTCCAGCCAAAGACCGTCTCGTAGAACGACGTCGATGCGGTGACGTCGCGGCTCAGGCAATCGAACCAGCAAGGCGCTCCAACCTCGTCCATGACCTTGAGGCCGCTGTCGCCTTGGCCTTCGAACAGGCAGATGACGGCGCCAGCCGGGTCGGCAATCACCGCGATGCGGCCGTTGTCGGGGATGTCAAACGGTTCCTGAAAGACCGCTCCGCCCGCAGCAGTTGCGGCTGCGATCGTTACGTCAGCATCGACGACGTTGACGTAGACCGACCACACCGGAGGCATCTCGCCCATCTCGGGCGTGAGCTCCATCGCTCCGGCGACAGCGTCTTCGCCCCGTAGGTAGATCGCATACGGCGTCTCGCCATCGGTGACTGCGGTCCAGCCAAAGAGCCCGGCATAGAAGGCCGAGGCTGCGTCGAGGTCGACCGCCGCCAGGTCGACCCAGCTAATGGCGTGTTCTGCGTGCTCGTCAAATGTGACCATGCGCCGAAGCTACATCAGCCATAGGACAGCCTGCCGAGCGACCGCTCACTCCGCTCTATGTGGCCCGTCCGAGCAGCTCAAGCACCTCGTCTAGTCCCGGCGCGTCGGTGCCCTTAAGCGGGGCGAGATGCTCATAGACCTCGGCGCCAGCTTCAGCGAATCCTGCGGGCAGACCAGCGGCCGCGAACGCATCCGCGATCTGGTGCATCTCGCCGACGAAGCGCCACGCCTTGGGGCCGGTCCCGGCCGCGGCGCGTTCGGAGCGGGCAACCATCCCGGGCTGCGACAAGTTCCATTCCTCGACCAGTGCTTCGTCGACCCCCTCGGCCGCGGCGAGGGAGCGAATCGCGAGCGCCATTGCGGAGCCGATCTTGGTCCAACTGGCGTACGCCATCTTGAGCGCCGAAGCAGCGCCCGGCCCGCCCTCGATCACCCGTGCGTCGACCGCACTCCCTTCCCAAAGCTGCGCGACCGGCGACGCATGCTCGCCGCTGAGGTACAGCCGGGTCGTTCCGGGCTTCGATGCGGGCGGCCCGATGACTGAGCCGTCGACGTAGGCGGTGAAGTGCCCGGCGACACGGCGAGCGGTTGCTGGGCTGATCGCGTTCGCATCGACATACACGCCATCGAAACCGGCGCCGGCTACCTGTTCTGCCATGGCCTCGGCGGCACCGGGCGGACAAATCGAGACGACACACGATGCCGCCGCAAGCCCATCGGTGAACGAGCCCACGTCGCTCAGGCCCCCAGCGCGGGCCCGCACGACCGTGTCTTCAGAGCGACCTTCGGACGCCCACAGCGCATCGGCACCACATGCTGCCGCCAGCGAAACGCCCATCATTCCTGGGTGTAAGAACAGCACCGAATCGATCTGCATCCTGCGATGTTGACACGGTCCATGCGGCCCAGACATATACCTAGTCGGCGAAACGGGCCGAAGGGCCTTGTGGGATAGCCGTCGCGCTTGCTGAGCCAGAGGGCCTTGTGACCCATGCGAACGACTCATGCGCCGTGTATGCGGGCCGAAAGCCACAACGTGAGACTCCCCCGACTTACGCGCCTTCAGCTGATCGGCATCCTCTTCGGACTTGCCGTGCTCGCCCTTATGTTCACCCGGATAGGTGGCGGCGGCAGCGAGACCGACGCGCTTGCCCTGCCCAGCCTCGAAGAGGCCACCGACGATGAGTTGGATGGTTTCGATGACTTCGGAGGCGACGTTACGTCCCTCGAGGATGAGGATCTCATCGGCGAGCCGGCCGACGAAGATCTTGAGCTGACCGAACTCGCATCCGATGCAGACGATGCGCTATTCGACGTTGAGGACGGTCCCGTCGCTGACGGCATAGATCCTCTGACCGGTCGGATCAACGAAGGTGAACTCGTCGAAGGTGAGCCCATTGAAGGCGAGCTGAGCGAGGACCCCGAGGGTCCTGTCGCATTCGTCGATGGCGACGAAGACGGCGACGTGTTCGTGGTGACCGGCAACCAGATCGACACCGGTCTCGATGGCCGTGACGACAGCGTCATCATCATCGATGGCGACGGCCGCAACGACAACGACGGCGTCATCATCATCGACGGCGACGGCCGCAACGACAACGACGGCGTCATCGTCGTGGGCGGCGACGGACGAGATGACAGCGTGATTGTCGTCGATGCCAACGGCTACTCCTTCGCCGATGGCGATGGTGACGGCGACACCGTGGTCATCATCGAAGACGACGAGCTATCCGGCTCTGCCGTACCTGAACTGTCCTCCGAGCCACCAGCACCGACGTTTGAAGAGGCCGCGCCTGAGCCCGAAGCCGCCCCCGAGGTCGTCGGCACCATGGCTGAAAATGCTGACGTTGCGGCCGCACGAGCACTGCTCTCCGAATGGCTCGCGACCAAGGATGTCAGCGGCGCCCGGATCGGCTTTTCGTTCCCCGATGGCTCGCGCACCTATCTGACCGCTGGCACAGAAGAAGACGGCGCCGAGCTCAATCCCGACGGCGAGTTTCTTGCCACCTCGGTCACCAAGACCATGACCGCCAGCATCGTGTTCAACCTGGTCAGCGAGGGCGTGCTCTCGCTCGACGATCCCGCACCGACGCTCGGCGCTGTGCCGGACTTCGGCTACAACGGCGCCTTCACGGTGCGTCAACTCCTGCAGCACACGAGCGGTCTTGCCTCGTACCAGTCCTCGCCCGAATGGAGCCAGGACATGGAGCTCAACGCCCTCACGGCGCTCCAGCTCGCCGACGACGTCGACCTGGTCAACACGCCAGGCGCCGACCGTGGCTACTCGAACTCGGGCTACCTGTACCTCGGACTGTTGTCCGAGCAGTTCACCGGCACCCCGTTCCACGAACTGATCAGGAACCGAATCGCTGAACCGCTCGGGCTCGAGTCAACGCGCATCGACGGTGCTCGCCGTCCCGGTTGGGTCGGCTACTCGGCCGGCGGCCTGATCTCGTCGGTCCCCGATCTACTCAGCTGGGGTTCGGCGCTCTATCGCGACGGATCCGTCCTCGAACCTGCGCAACTCGATGCGATGCTCGACGTCGACAACGAGCACAGCACCGGTCTTGGCGCCAACGTGATCTGCCCGTGCGGTCTCCGCGACGGCAGCCTCTGGTACACCTCGATCGGCCACGACGGCGGCAGCGTCACGCTGCAGTACTCGCCAGCAGATCAAATGATCACCTCGGCCAAGTTCACCGAGTCCTTCTGGACCGACGATCTGGCCCAGCGCGATGTCCACGGCCTGCTGCGGGAGCTGCGCTCGATCCTCATCGCAGGATGAGCCTCAGTCGACGCCAGTTCCTTGTCGCCCTCGGCGCCGGGGTCGTTGGCGGAACCCAACTCGAGCGAGTCGCCGGTTTCGGTGACTCGGCCTCGACCATCTCGACGCGAACTCGCTCCGTCGCCGAACCTGCTGCGACGACCACTCCGCGCAACACCGCCCGACTGTCCTCTGCAGGCACAGCCTCAGACGCCGGGGACAAGCTCGCCACGGGCAACGTGACCAGCGCAGCCGACTCTCCAGCACCGACTCGGACGCCGTCGCCAAGCGCGTCGGACTGGCTCGAGACGAACGAAGAGCTGCTTGCCGCATCGGAGATCGAAGCCCGATCGACGGTCCAACCGACCGGCGAGCCTCGCTCGCTTGGCGGCCAAGATCTCGAAGGATGGCGTTCGGTGCTCGGGGATTCACGGCACACGGCGGCCGGCCTGGCCACCGTCAACAGTGACGACATTGCGACCCAGCACACTGGCGACCACTCTGAGCTGGTCGCCAACCGGCTCGGGCGCGGCGTCATGGCCCACAACACGACCTATCTGCGCCTCGTCGATGACAATGCGCTCGACATGGTCCACGAGGCGTCGGCCTATGTGCGCACACCAGTGACGCCAGCGCAGATCAGCGGCATGCCGAACGGGCAAACCGTCGAGATGGCGCTGTTCGTGTGGGACGGCAAGGAGTCGCGCCGAGACATCGGACTGGCACTGCAATGGGTCATCAACCCGTGGTCGAAGAACTTTGGGGCGCTCCGCACCTGGACGAGTTCCGGTGACACCAGCCGGTGGTCACCCGATCCTGTTGCCTGGCTCGACCCGACTGACGATTGGCAGTTCGTGGA
>CALDGN010000217.1 GCA_937942965.1 uncultured Acidimicrobiales bacterium
GGGCGTGTGCGCCGATGCCATCGCAACGCTCGACAACATTCCCCGATCTGCGCTCGACGAGCACGCTGCCGAATCGCAGCGGCGAGCCGAGATTGCGATCAAGGAAGGCCGTTTCGACAAGAGCCTGATTCCGGTCTACAACCCCGACGGCTCGCTTGCGTTGGACCGTGAAGAGTTTCCTCGACCGGGCACCACTGCCGAATCACTGGCTGGACTTAACGCAAGCTTCGCCGCAGTGGCCGACTACCGCCACGAGGACAACCCGACGTTCCGTGAACTGATCAACATGAAGTTCCCGGACCTCGAGATCGAGCACGTGCACCACGCCGGCAACAGCTCCGGTGTCGTCGACGGTGCGGCCGCCGTTCTCATGGCGAGCCCCGAGTACGCCAAGGCGAATGGCCTGACCCCTCGTGCTCGCATCGTCGCGACGGCGACGATCGGCGACGACCCGACGCTCATGCTCAACGCCCCCGTGCCTGCTGCCCAAAAGGTTCTGGCCCGGGCCGGCATGACGATCGATGACATCGACTTGTTCGAAGTAAACGAAGCGTTCGCCGTGGTCAGCGAGAAGTTCCAGCGCGACCTCGATCTCGACCGCAGCAAGGTCAACGTTAATGGCGGCGCCATGGCGCTCGGTCACCCAATCGGAGCGACCGGCGCGATCCTGATCGGCACCGTTCTCGACGAACTCGAACGCACCGACGGTCAGCTCGGCCTGATCACGATGTGCACCGGTGGCGGCATGGCCCCAGCGATCATCATCGAACGCATCTGAACAACGTCCGCCTAGGCGTATCCGAGGTGCCGGGCGGCCTCGCCGGGGACGGTCAGCGCATAGCGGCGAGTCAGGCCAGCGGCCTCGTACATCGCGACCTGCTGCACCAGTGCCTCGTTGGTATTGAACGTGATGTTGGTGAGCGTCCACTCATCGTCGAACCAGCGCCGCAGCTCGTCGAGGAGCACACGGTCCACGCCGTCATCGAGCAAGGCGGTCCGCACCCAGAACGAGATCGTCCCGTCGCAGGCCTGCCACGCCGCATCGTCATCGGCCTCGGCACCGTCGTACATCTTGGCGTCTGGCGGCATGACGTAGACGCAGCCAAAGCACTCGGTCTCGTCGAGGTTCATCACCGTGTACCCGAACGCATAGCCGGCCTCGTGGCGAGTCTCCATCTTGTCCAGGTCGGCGCGTTCGCTTCGACGGTGAAGTCGTCCTCGGGCCAGGAGGCCTGTTCCCAGATCCGGAGAAACTCCTTGCTGGACATGACGGCGTCGTAGTCGAGCTGGGCGTCGGCCACGGTCACGGGTCGGATCAGGAACCGATCGGTCGAGAACCCGTAGGGCACTTCGCCTGTCATGTTCCGAAAGCCTGTCGGGTCGTTCGACATCGCCGCTCCTTTGCCTCGACTCGGGCTCAGAGTACGTCGGTGGTCGCACTCACGTAGTCGAAATAGAACAGTGCGACCGCCAGCGCAGCTGCGAACGCGGCCATGAGCAGAAAGCGAACGACGATGCGTGTCTCCGGCCAGCCGACCATTTCGAAGTGATGATGGATCGGTGCCATCCGAAAGACTCTTCGGCCCGTTCGTTTGAACACGCCGACCTGGATCATGACCGACAAGGTCTCGACCAGATAGAGGGCCCCGATCACAGGTAGCAGCACGTCGACGCCGAGCGCTAGTGCGAGCCCAGCGAGCAACGCGCCAAGAGGGAGGCTTCCGGTGTCGCCCATGATGATGAGCGCTGGGGGAGCGTTCCACCACAGGAACCCGCCGAGCGCTCCGACGCAGGCGCCGGCGAGGACGCTGACATCGAGTGCGAAGTCGAGGCCGTAGAGATCGGGGTTCGAGAAGACCCAGAACCCGATCGTCGCCACTGCGCTGAACGCAAGGATGAGCGAACCGCCGGCCAGCCCGTCGAGCCCATCGGTGAGGTTGGTGCCGTTCGACATGGCGACGATGGTGAATACTGCCCAGATCACCCAACCAATAGGACCGAGGTCGACTGACCAGCGACCACTCGGGAGGCCGACCGCCGTGTCCACCTCGGTGAGTGCAATCACGGCAACGGCAAAGGCGGTGGAGGCCGCAAGCTGCAGACGAAGCTTGGTCGACGCGCTGATGCCGGCGTTCGATCCGGTCGAAACCTTGTCCCAGTCATCGAGCAGTCCGATTCCGCAGCAGGCGACGGCCAGGCCGAGCAGGAGCAGTCCCTCGGTGCTGAGCGATGAGTCGGCGAGGCCGCTGACCAGGTAGCCAGCTGCCAACCCGACGATCACACCGATGCCGCCGAGCGTTGCTGTTCCTTGCTTCCGCTCGACATGACCAGGGACCCCGTCGGCCTGGATTGGTTGATGGATCTTGCGAGCCGACATCCACACCAACAACATGCGGGTGACGACGAGCGAAATGAGCGCGCCAACCGCGCACGCCAGCAATAGGCGAAGCATCTGGCGCTCCTCTCACGTGGGTTTCCCCATCCGCGACACACCTGGGCGGGCGCCGATCTGTGGTGAAACTACGCCGGAGCTAGGCGCACGAAAATGGGGAGGTCACCCTCACTGGCATCCGCCAGCGAGCGACGCAGGTGGGCTAGTTCCAGGCCGCAGCGATGGACTCGATCGAGGCAATGCGATCCTTGAGCGCGTACGCCGACGTGTGCAGCATGAGCTCGGATGCGCCGGTGCGCTGGGCCAGGTCGCGCATGCCAGCGACGACTTCGTCAGCGGTGCCGACGAGCGACGAGACCCGCATCGATTGCGCCGCTTCGAAGTTCGGATGCTTGACGGCTTCTTCGGGCGTGAGCATGGCGACGAGACGACCAGTCCGCAGCCCAAAACGCCGCAGCCGTGCCGGGCCCGAGAGCCACTCGGCGTGTTCGGCGGTCTCGGCCGCAAGCGTCGACGCGGTGACGATCGTGTAGGGCTCATCGAGAATCGGCGAGGGGCGGAACGAGGAGCGGTAGACCTCGCAGGCCTCGATGGTGCCGCCCATGTCGAAATGGTGGGCGAATCCGAATGGCAACCCGAGCACGCCGGCGAGTTCGGCGGAGAACTGGCTGGAGCCGAGCGGAATGATGGACGGGCTTGAGGTCGCGATCGGTGTGGCCCGGAACTGTTCCCAGAGGCCGTGCTCGGAGCGAACATCACCGAGTAGGCCCATGACGTCGATCAGGTTCCGCGGGAAGTCTTCGGACTGCGAAGCGCGGGCGCCCCGCAGCGCCATAGCGGTGGCTCCGTCGGTGCCCGGCGCTCGGCCGACACCCATGTCAACACGGCCAGGGTGCAGGGCTTCGAGCAGGGCGAACTGTTCGGCGATCGCCAGCGGTGCGTGGTTCGGCAACATGACGCCGCCCGAACCGACCTTGATGCGCTCGGTCGACGCTGCGAGATGGGCCATCAGAACGCCCGGCGTCGTCGAAGCGACCGTGGCCATGTTGTGGTGCTCGGCGACCCAGATACGGGTGTAGTCCGACCGTTCGGCGGCCTGTGCGAACTCGGTCGTTTGGCGCAGCGCCTCGCCCGAGCTTTCGCCATCGGGCACCATCGCGAGGTCAAGAACGGACAGCGGAAGCATGGCATGAGCGTACGTCACTCGCTGCCCTCAATCGTTGTCGTCGCCCCCGATCGCCGAACTGGTTCGCAGCGCGGCTTCCCGGACGAACAAGGCCAGCACTGCAATCGCGAGCATGATCGGAAGCGAACGCCACATGATGGCGACGACAGATTCGGCGACTGCCTCGACGGCAGCCGATTCGAGGTCCGGCTCGAGGTCACGAACGAGCTCGGGGGTTCGGATCAGCTCTGATGCGCCACCGAGGTCGGCAACGCGACTCGAACCGAGCCGCTCGATCAACTCGGCATCGAGCCTGGTCGCCAGGATCGCGCCGCCGGTTGCGGCACCGAATGCGCCGCCCATGCTGCGGAAGAAGTTCGATGTCGATGTGGCGATGCCCAAGTCCTCGAACGGAGACGCGTTCTGGATTGTCAGCGTGAGGTTCGGGAAGATCAGGCCGAGGCCGGTTCCGAACAGCAGCAGGATCGGAGCGAGTTCGATGAACCCGGTGTCCGGATCGATCGTGGTGAGCCACAACAGCGCGGCGGAAGCGAGCAGCGGTCCGACGATGAGCGCCCACTTGTAGCGACCAGTGCGAGTGACGAGCCATCCCGATGCGGCGGCGACGGCGCTGATGCCGATGCTCTGCGGGGTGAGCATGAGC
>CALDGN010000218.1 GCA_937942965.1 uncultured Acidimicrobiales bacterium
ACCATCAGCCCGGCCGCTTCGGTCGCCAACGCCGTGTTCAACGCGACGGGATGGAGGCCGACGATGGCGCCGATACGACCCGATCGACTGCTGGAGGCACTCCGATGATCGACTTCCCGAACACCTACGACGACATCACCGTGCCGAAGGGTGCCGTCGTGCGCTCTGGCGGCACCGATCTGCAGGAACGTCTGCGGTCGGCAAACGCGCAGCCCCACATCGTGGATCTCACGGGCATCAAGGGCTTCGCTGGCATCGAACCCGGACCGGCAGGCGTCCGGATCGGCGGTGGAACCCGCATGGCCGCAGTCGCACGCGAGCTCGCCGACTCGCACCCGGCCCTGGCGATCACGACGGGCGGCTTGGCCACCCCGCAGGTCCGAGCGCAAGGCACCATCGGCGGCAACCTGGTCCAGCGCACCCGATGCTGGTACTACAGGCACCCTGAGCTCGACTGCTTCAAGAGTGGCGGCGACTCATGCCCTGCCCGCGAGGGGCGTCACTTGTATGGCGTCGTGTTCGACAACAGCGAATGCGTGCACCCGCATCCGTCGTCGATCGCGATGGCGCTGCTTTGCTACGACACCGAGATCGAGTTGGTCGACGGGCGCCGAGGCTCGGTGCAGGATCTGCTCGGTGACGGTGTAGATCCGACACGGGACCACACGCTCGAACATGGCGAGGTCATCGCAGCGATCCACATCGATGCTCCCTGGGAAGGAGAGCACGGTGCGTACTTCCGATCGATCAGTCGCTTCGA
Source organism: uncultured Acidimicrobiales bacterium (assembly GCA_937942965.1). Taxonomy (GTDB): domain Bacteria; phylum Actinomycetota; class Acidimicrobiia; order Acidimicrobiales; family UBA10347; genus UBA10347. The sequence continues at coordinate 761 of CALDGN010000218.1, forward strand.
AGCCGAGTGGCCACTCGTCGAGTGCGTCGTGCGGGCCGCAGTTGTCGACGGAGCGATCATCCAGGCCGCCTTGGCGATCGGTGGTGTCGCAACCGTGCCGCTTCGAATGGCCGAGGCAGAGGCCGTGCTGGTTGGCGCCGTGCTTGACGATGCGACGATCTCGCAGGTCGCACACGCCTGTACGGCTGGAGCAGCACCGCTGCCTGAGACGGGCTACAAGGTCGACCTCATCGTGGCGACCGTGACGGAGACGCTGGAACGGCTGCAGTCGTCAATCGCTTGACGTCACCTGACCCGCACCCGACGATCACTCGCCCAGGGCGTTGAGATAGGCGTAAAGCGTCACCTTGGAGACCTCCATTTGTGACGCGAGCGCCTCGGCACTGCCTCGAAGCAAGAACGCACCCTGAGCCTCGAGGCGGGCGATGGCCTGCTGCTTCTCGGAGCGGCTCATGTCGGCGAGCGCGGAACCGATGTCGCGTTCGACGTCGGCGACCATGCGATCGAGTGCGCCGTGCAGGCCGACCGGTGGTGGGGCGTCGCCGATCTCGACTCGCAACTGGACTGAGGTTGCGCCGCGCTCGAACCCCGCGCGCAACAGATCGGTCACCGTTGCGATCACATCTTCGAGGCCACCCGCAGCGGTGGTCGCGAACGGTCCCATGTCGGGATCGAGGCCTGCGCCGGCCACAACGTCAACCGCAGCGAGCACATGTTCGCCGGGCATATCGGGGACGAATGGTTCGATCAGGAACTCGAGATGCGCATCGCTCACAACATTGAGCGTAGAACGCTGCAATCCGCGGGTGAACAGTTTGTTAAGTTGACCCGTCGGGGAACGCACACCGCTCTGCGGGCGATGCACTGTTCCCAGTCGTCTGCGTTATTGAGGGGTACGTGGAGAACGTTCAGGAACCGAGCGTCGGATTGCTCCGACGTCTGGCGCGTCCACTCGCGGGCGCGACCGTGCCGATCGTTGCCGTGCTTGCCGCGCTGCTGGTCGGCGCGATCATGCTCATCGCCCTCGACGCCAACGCGATCGACGGCTACAAGGCCCTCTTCTCCGGCGCGTTCGGCGGAGCGGACGAACTCGCCGACACGGCGATCAAGTCGATGCCGCTGTTGCTCGTCGGCGTCGGCATCTGCATTGCGTTCCGCGCGGGCGTGATCAACATCGGCGGCGAAGGCCAGATCATCGCCGGCGCAATTCTGTCGACGCTGGTTGCGCTCGGGCTGCCCGATCTTCCTCGGATCATCTTGGTGCCGCTGGTTCTGGTCGCCGGCGCCATCGGCGGCGGCATCTGGGGAGCCATCCCCGGCGCACTGAAGGCGTACGCCAACGTGAACGAAATCCTCTCGACGATCATGATGAACATCGTCGCCGCCCAGTTCATGAGCTTCTTGTTGCAGGACTGGCTCATCGAAGAGGGCGCTATCAAGATTCAGCAGACCGAGCGGCTGAGCGAGAACTCGCACCTACCGCTGCTGCCCGGCGGCACGCGCCTGCACCTCGGCGTGCTCATCGCAATCCTGGTTGCTGTCCTCGGCTACGTGCTGCTGTTCCGGTCCGCCCTCGGCATGCGACTGCGGTCCGTCGGACACAACCCGCATGCTTCTCGGTACGCCGGTATGGCGGTGCAGAAGAGCATCGTGCAGGCCCTGGCGTTCAGCGGAGCGTGCGCCGGCGTCGCCGGTGCCGTGCTCGTTTTCGGTAGCGAATCGCATCGTCTCATCGGCGAAGGCGGCGCCGCAGCGTTCACGCAGAACGCCGGCTTCAACGGCATCGTCGCAGCACTCTTCGGCGGGTTGCATCCGCTGACGACGATCCCTGCTTCGTTCCTCTTCGGCGGACTGCTCCAAGGCGGCATCGACCTACAGCGCGAAGTGCAGGTGCCGGGCGCGCTCATCG
>CALDGN010000219.1 GCA_937942965.1 uncultured Acidimicrobiales bacterium
CGGCAATACCTCGGCACCGGCAACCTGCTTGCGAACGACAAGGTCTCGATCATCTTCATGAACTACGCCGAGCGACAACGACTCAAGGTGCTCGGGCGGGCGACCGTCCATGCGGACCCGTCACCCGAGCTCATTGCGCAACTCGGCACGCAGGGAGTGCGAGTCGACGGCGCGGTCACGGTCGAGATCGACGCCACTGCTTGGAATTGCCCCAAATACATCACGCCACGATTCACCCAGGCTCAGGTCGAAGGCGCGGTGACGCACCTCACTGAGCGGATCGCCGAACTCGAGGCCCAGCTCGAAGCGGTGACCTAGAGGCCCCAGATCCCTTGGGCCTCGGCGGTCTTGCGGGCTGGCGGCGTCATCCACTCGGGGCGAGACGTGCGGGCTTCGGTTGAGGACACGGTCTGCAGCCGAGCAGGAAGCTCGAGCAGCATCGCCGATTCAGGAAGCGGCTCCGTATCGGGTCGGTTCGGGCCGACGACCTGGGGAAGGCGAGCGAGCGCTGCGTCGCGCGCTGCCTCGCCGTCGTAGAACGCCGGGTCGACGACCTGGGCCCACTTGTCGCTGCCCAGGATTACGGCGTCGTATCCCTCGGCAATGTCGGCGATGAGCTGATCGTCCGTCACGACGACTCGCATCCACGATGCGTGCGCAATCGAGGCCTCGATGACCTGCAACCGAAGGTCGAACGGTGCGTTGTCGGCGGACTCTTTCGCGAGCGCCTGGCGGCTGACAACCAGGTCCACCCGGTCCAACTCGGCGGCCCGACGAGCCATCACCGCAATCGCTAAATGGGCAATCGTCGGAGGATCAAACGATCCTGGGTAGACACCAGCGCGCTGGTCTTGGCATACTTGCTCGGTCATGTCGCATCGCTTCGTTCTCGACGTACTTGTACTTGTGTAGCGCGCAGGCTTCATCCTGCGTGCGTTCGACCTCCCAACCGGGAGGTCGTTTCAGTTTTCGGGCCCGCCGCCCGAGACCGCACACGACGAATTTCGTCACGAACGATCCGATTCCGCCATTGACCCTCCAGACTGAGAAACTGTCCAACCGGCAGGTAGGTGAACCATGCAGATGAACGGAGCCCAAGCGGTTCTTAAAGCCCTCGAGCATGAGGGTGTCGACACCGTATTCGGTATGCCTGGTGGCGCAATTCTGCCGGTATACGACCCGCTGATCGAGTCGAGTATCCGCCACATCCTCGTGCGCCACGAGCAAGGCGCTGGCCACATGGCCTCGGGCTACGCCCACGCCACCGGACGCCCCGGCGTCGCCGTCGTGACGAGCGGACCGGCGGCGACCAATATGGTCACGCCGCTCCTCGATGCGTACATGGACTCGATTCCGATGGTTTGCATCACCGGCCAGGTCGCGCTCCCCGCGATCGGCACCGATGCATTCCAGGAAGCCGACACGACCGGCATCACGATGTCGGCGACCAAGCACAACTATCTGGTCACCGACGTCAACGACATTCCCCAGGTCATCCACGACGCCTTCCACCTGGCGACCACCGGTCGTCCTGGTCCGGTGCTCGTGGACATCCCCAAGGACCTCGTGCTTCCGACCGCGGAACTCGAGTGGTACGCACCAACGGGCCACGACCTGCCTGGTTACGACCCGGTGATGGACGGAGATCCGGCTGCGATCGCCGAAGCTGCCCGCATGATCTGCGAGGCCGAGCGTCCCGTGATCTACAGCGGCGGTGGCATCTTGCGTTCCCGTGCAGCCGAGGTGCTGCTCGAACTCGCCGAGATGACCGACATCCCCGTCGTCACCACGTTGATGAACCGTGGCGGCTTCCCCGATGATCACAAGCTCTGCTTGGGTATGCCTGGCATGCACGGCAACTACACCGCCGTCATGGCCATGCAAGAAGCCGATCTGCTGATCGCGCTCGGCGCTCGCTTCGACGACCGTGTCACCGGCGACCGTGGCTCGTTCGCACCCGACGCCAAGGTCATCCACGTCGACATCGATCCGGCTGAGCTCGGCAAGGTCCGCCACGCGCACGTGCCCATTGCGGGCGACGCCAAGTCGATCATCGCGGGCCTGAACGGCGCGATCCGTTCACTCGGCGGCGGCGACGCACAACCCGACCGCACGTCGTGGCGCACCACGATCAGCGGTTGGCAAGAGAAGTACCCACTCACCTACGACGAGCACAAGCCAGGCGATCGCCTCAAGCCACAGGCCGTCGTTGAGCAGCTTCGTGACAACACGCCCGACGACACCATCGTCGTCGCCGGTGTTGGCCAGCACCAGATGTGGGCCAGCCAGTACTGGAAGTTCAACCACCCCTACACCTGGATCAACTCCGGTGGTCTCGGCACGATGGGCTACGCCGTTCCGGCTGCTATCGGCGCCCAGGTCGGCCAGCCTGACCGCATGGTCTGGGCCGTTGACGGCGATGGCTGCTTCCAGATGACGTGCCAGGAACTCACCACGGCTGCGCTTGAGAAGATCCCGGTGAAGATCGCGATCCTCAACAACAGCTATCTGGGCATGGTCCGCCAGTGGCAAGAGCTCTTCTACGACGAGCGCTACAGCGAGACCCACCTGCACACGCTGCCCGACTTCAAGATGATGGCCGAGTCGATGGGCTGTGTCGGCTTCCGTGTCGATTCACCCGAAGAAGTC
>CALDGN010000220.1 GCA_937942965.1 uncultured Acidimicrobiales bacterium
TTTGAGGTCGACGAGCGACACGTCGTCACGATCGAACAGGTCGTAGAAGTTCTGCTCGAGCGACGGCCGCTTGGTGCCGAAGGGATACGGCGGATCGGTCGGCGCCAAGCTCTCATGCAACGACTCATCTGCAATTCGGGATCGGGTCTTGTCCCGCCAGAAGTCGTATGCGAGCCGGTTCGCGGCTTTGTTGGCCAGCGTGTCCTTGAACCCGCCGACCCAGAAGTGGAAGCCGCCCTTGGCCCACCGATCCTCGTACACCGCGATCCGTTCTTCGTCGCTGACCTCGAGCGCCGACCGGTTGTCTCGGATCATGTCGTGGAAGCTGCCAGGCGGCGCGTTGCGAGTGCGGAACACCTGCTCGTAGTCGAGCTTGGCCTCGGCCTGCTGCTCAGGCGTGAGCTGGCGCTGCTCCATCGGCAGCGCCATGTTCGGCGTCCGCTGGAAGATCGTCAGATGCGCAGCGACGCCGGCGGCTTCTTGCGCGACCTGCACACCACTCGCCCCCGTGCCGACGATGCCGACACGCTTGCCCGCGAGCGGTAGCCCATCGAGCGGCCACCGAGCGGTGTGGTGGGCCGCGCCCGCAAAGTCGTCGAGGCCTGGCAGGTCCGGCACATACGGCGCGGACCCGAAGCCGGTGCACATGATCAACCATCGGCAGTCGTAGGTGCGGCCGTCGTCGGTTGCCAAGTTCCACTCGTGCGCATCGTCGTCGAAGTGCGCCCGGGTGATGCGTGTGTTCAAGTCGATGTCGGGGGAGAGGTCCCACACCGCATCAACGTGATCGAAATAAGCAACCAGTTCCTCGCGGCCCGGGAAGCGCTCGTTCCAGTTCCAGTCCTGCCAGATCTCGCGCATCGAGTACTCGTAGTTCGGGATGTGGCAGTCGACCCGGGCGCCCGGATACCGGTTGTGATGCCAGACGCCGCCGAGCCCACTGCCGGCTTCGACCAGGCGCACCGACCAACCCTCTTCGCGTAACCGCTTCAGCTGGTAGAGGCCGTTGAACCCGGCGCCCACGATCACGACGTCGTATCGCATCTCCGCAGAGTCGCAGTTCCTGCCCTCGGAGCGAAAATCGGGCATCGAGTAGTCTGCGATGCAGCACGAAACTCAGGGGGAACACGTGACGACACTGGCAATCGATTCGGGCGCAACGGACGTACCGCTGATCGAGATGACAATCGGTGATCTGCTCGCCCAAACGGTCGCCCAGCACGGCGATCGCGAGGCGCTCATCGTGACGCACCAAGACATCCGGTTGAGCTGGAACGAATTCGGCGCGACCGTCGACCGGGTCGCCAAAGGCCTGATGGCATACGGCATCGACAAGGGCGACCGCGTCGGTATGTGGAGCCCGAACTATGCCGAGTGGGTCTTCGTCCAGTTCGCCACCGCCAAGATCGGCGCCATCCAGGTCAACGTGAACCCGGCGTACCGCACGAGCGAGCTCGAGTACGCCATCAACCAGTCCGGCATGAAAGTGCTCGTAACCAAGACCGAGTATCTGACCTCGATGTATCGAGACATGGTTGAGTCGGTCACCCCGAACTGCCCCGACTTCGAACGAGCCGTCTACTTCGACACCGACGATTGGCAGGCACTGCTCGATGCTGGCGATGCCATCAGCGATGACGAACTCGCGGCTCGAAACGCCAGCTGCGAACCCGGCGACGCGATCAACATCCAGTACACGAGTGGTACGACCGGCTACCCCAAGGGCGCCACCCTCAGCCATATGGCGCTCATCAACGACGCCAAGATGGTCGGCGAGATGCAGGCGTTCAGCGCCGACGATCGCCTGTGCATCCCCGTGCCCTTCTACCACTGCTTCGGCATGGTCATGGGCAACCTGGCGTGCTGCGTGTTCGGCATGCCGATGGTGATTCCGTCGCCGACGTTCAACCCCGGCGAGGTCCTGCAGACCGTGTCCGACGAGCAGTGCACCGTGCTCTACGGCGTGCCGACCATGTTCATCGCCGAGCTCGGCCACGCCGACCTGGACTCGTTCGACCTGTCGCAGCTGCGCACCGGCGTGATGGCCGGATCGCCCTGTCCGATCGAGGTCATGCGCGATGTCATCGACAAGATGAACATGTCCGAAGTCACCATCGCCTACGGCCAGACCGAAACGTCGCCCGTGTCGACCCAGACCCGCACGACCGACTCGGTTGAGAAGCGGGTCACCACCGTCGGCCAGGTGCTTCCCCACGTCGAAGCCAAGATCGTCGACCCGGAAACCGGCGAGACCGTCGCCCGAGGCCAAGAGGGTGAGTACTGCACCCGAGGCTTCCACGTGATGCTCGGCTACTGGAACGACCCCGAGAAGACCGACGCCGCGATCGATAGCGACGGCTGGATGCACTCGGGCGACCTGGCCACCATGGATGATGAAGGCTTCGTCAACATCGTTGGTCGCATCAAGGACATGATTATCCGCGGCGGCGAGAACGTGTACCCGCGTGAGATCGAAGAGTTCCTGTACACCCACCCCAAGGTCGCCGACGCCCAAGTCATTGGCGTGCCCGACGAGAAGTACGGCGAAGAGATCATGGCCTGGGTCCAGCTCGCCGAGGGCGAGGACTGCACCGAGGACGAACTCAAAGAGTTCTGCCGAGGCAAGATCGCCCATTTCAAAGTCCCTCGTTACATCGCATTCGTGAACGAGTTCCCGATGACGGTCACCGGCAAGGTGCGCAAGATCGAGATGCGCGAAAAGTCGATCGCCGACCTCGGCCTCGAGTCCCACATCAGCGAAACCGCCTGAGGAGGCGCGCCCGTGCAGCGAATCGTCGCCGACGTTCTGATCCCTGGCCGAGGCGAACCAATCGAGAACGGCACCGTGATCCTCGGCGCTGGCGGCAAGCGGGGCGTGATCACCTATGCCGGGCCGACCGCCGACGCTCCCGCACCGACCGACGACGAGACGGTCACCGAAGTACCCGTCGTGATGCCGGGTCTGTGGGACTGCCACAGCCATTTCGTTGGCATGCCCCAGCCGAACATCGAGACGATCGCGCAGACCGAACCGGTGACCGCAGCGGCCCGGGCGACCGATGATCTGCGGGCCGTGCTCAATGGCGGCATCACCAGCACCCGCGAAGTCGGCGGCATGGGCCTGCACCTCGGCGACGCCATCGACGAAGGGCGCATTCCCGGTCCGCACATTCACGCGGCCGGACGCATCTTGTCGACCACCGGCGGCCACGGCGACCTGCACGGGTTTCCGATCGAGGCGGTTCACCAGTTGCTCTGCAACCACCACTTCTCGATCTTGTGCGACGGTGTGCCCGAGGTCCTCAAGGCCGTGCGCCTGAACCTGCGTTCGAACGCCAAGCTGATCAAGGTCTGTGCCAGCGGCGGTGTGATGTCGGAAGTCGATCACCCGATGCATCAGCAGTTCTCCGACGAGGAGCTGGCCGCCATCGTGCAAGAAGCGGCCCGCGCCGAGCGCATTGTTGCTGCTCACTGTCACGGCAAGGCCGGGATCATGGCCGCCATCCGAGCCGGCTGTCACACGATCGAGCACGGCAGCTTCTTGGACGAAGAAGGCGCCGAGGCGATGGCTGCCCAAGGGACCATGTTCGTGCCGACCCGCTACGTTGTCGACGCGCTGCTTGGCTCGCCCGAGAACCTGCCGGCCTACGTCTATGAGAAGGGCCAGATGGTTGCCGGCGCCCACGAGCAGGCGATGAAGATCGCGATCGCCAAGGGCGTCAAGATTGCGGCCGGCTGCGACATCTTCGTGTCTGGCCAGTTCTACGGCACGGGCAGCCTCGAGGTCATGCACCTCATCAATGCCGGGCTGACGGACCTCGAAGCGATCGAAGCTGCGACGGCCAATGGCCCCGAGACGCTTGGCCCACAAGCGCCGATGAGCGGCCAGCTTCACCAGGGTTACGACGCCGACGTCATCGCCATGGATACGAATCCGCTCGATGATCGCTCGGTGTGGGGTGATCCCGATCGAGTCACCCACGTGTGGAAGTCGGCGGCCCTGATCAAGGGGTAGCACCACGCGGCGATCAGCGCGAGCAGGCGCGATTGGTCCCGGGGCGGCTTGGTTCATCGGACGGTCTCGCCCGTTGGTGTCGTGATTGTGATGGTGCCGTCGGAGCCGCGGCAGACGATGTATCCGGCTTCTTTGCGCCAGTTGTGCGTAGGGCAGGCGGGTGCTCCGTTCTGTTGTGTCGTCGGCCCGCCCCGGGCGGCCGGTCTCAAGTGGTCGATGTGGCATTGGGTCACGGGCCGGTGACAGCCGGGCCAGTAGCACTCGTCGGTCTGGAGCTCGACGCCGAGGCGTGTGAGTCCGGTGAAGAAACGCTGCTCGACGGAGAGGTCGATAGTGATCCCGACGGCGTCTTGCACGACGCGGCGGAAGCTGCCAGTGACGAGATCAGCGATCGCGGACGGCGCATGGATCGGGTTGCCGTCGAGATCCGTCACCCCGTAGTCGTCAGGGGAGAGGCGCTGCGGAGGAAGGCCGTTCCATCGGCGGAAGAGCTCTTCAGCCGTGTCGCCCTGCCACACGACGTTGTGCACCCGCTTTACCCGCACGGAGGATGCGGTGTTTGCGGCCGCGTCTTCGGCCATCTGGCAAAGCGCATCGGCCCGGCGCTGCGCATCGGTGCGGTCCAAGAGTTCGAGCGTTGTCGCGTCGCCATGCACAGCCTGGGCGTTGTCCCAATCGAGCTTGAACTCGGCATCGATATAGGCGGCGAAGACTTCGTTGAATCGCGACCCTGCGGCGGACCCGAGCTGGGCCCGCAGATGCCATGCAGCGGAGAAGTGGTCCTGCGTCAGGCTCACATCGCGCGACGCATGGGTCGGGTCCGCCGCCGGGGCCGAGCCATCATCGTCGGCGAGCTCAACCCATCGAGCGATCTTGCGTTCGAACCGCTTCCAGCTGAGCTTGCGAGCTTGGGCGAGAAACCACACCTGGTCATCAATGAAGCGGTCGCGGACTCGCCGGTTCGCGTAGACCCTGCCCAGCAGTACGGCCTGGTCGACCCCGAGTTCTCCGGCTGCCCAGCTGCGAGCGATCTGGTCGGCCCGATCCCCGTGGACCATGCGCCGCACCCGATCCATCCGGAACGCGTCGGCGCCCGAAAGAGCAGCCAGGTGACCCACCATCGTTCGGGCCGACGAGTGGCCCTGGTCAACGAAGACTCGAGAGGCGTCGATTGCCTGCATCGTGTCCACCACGGTGACGGCGGCCAGCCGCCGCAGTCGCTCAGCAATCTGGATCGCTCGATCGGCCGAGTCGATCCCGGAAATCAGTGGGGCGCCGACCTCGGTCGCCTCGCCGAGCGCCAACAACGCGGCCTGATGCGCAGTGTTGGCGGTATCGAAACCGATTGACGTTTCGCTTGGCATGGACATAGGACACCTCGGACCTGGCTTGGGAAGCTCAGATGTAGGTGCCGATCCAATGCCACTGGTCGACGATGAGGTGGTGCGGTACGAACAGCCAG
>CALDGN010000221.1 GCA_937942965.1 uncultured Acidimicrobiales bacterium
GGCGACGTGACGATCCGAGCAGCGCAAGGCGTTCATCGAGCCGGTCGTGAATCTCGCGCAGCGAATGGGTACGGACACGGGCGGCGGCGAGTTCGATCGCGAGAGGCGCACCTTCGAGCCGACGGCAGATCTCAGCGATGAGCTCTCGTTGTTCGAAGTCGTCGACGATCAGCTCGGGGGCGACCGCCAGCGCACGCTCAATGAACAGCCGGTTGGCTTCGGAACCAGAGCCGGTCTCGAGTTGCGGGACTCGCCAGACGGCTTCGCCGTCAAGTTCAAGTGCTTCTTGCGAGGTTGCCAGCACGCGGAGCCCATGGACACGAGCGAGCAGCTGGTCGATCAACTCTGCGGCCTCGTCGACAACGTGTTCGCAGTTGTCGACGACGAGCAGCGTGTCGGTCGATCCCAAGAAGTGGACGATCTGGTCGACCGGCGACTGCAGCGACGACATGGTGAGACCCATGGCGTCGACGAACGCGCCGGGGACTTCGGCCCCATTGGTCGCCCGCACCAGCTCGACGAATCGCACTGCTCGCTCGGGGGCTTCGTCGGCCTCTTGTGCAGCGACCTCGATGGCGAGACGGGTCTTGCCGCACCCGCCTGGGCCGGTCAGCGTGACCAAACGGTGTCTGGCCAGAAGCTTGCGCACCGTTCGAGCGTCGTCGAGGCGGCCGACCAGCGTGCTACGCGGCGTCGGCACGCTCGACAGCGCCGGCATCGATCGGATCGGCGGGAACTCGCCGCCGCCCACCTGGAGCACCGACACTTCGGCGTCGATGCCGCGCAGGCGATGTTGTCCGAGGTCGGTGGTCTCGTGGCTCACGAGGTCGGCAACGACGCGGCTGATGACGAGCTGTCCGGCGTGCGCTGTCGCGCTCAGACGCGCTGCGAGGTTGACCGCCGGGCCAAAGAAGTTGTTGTCGCGCAGCACTGCTTCGCCGACGTGAATGCCGGCTCGGACGCGAAGCTCCGGGCCGAGCCAGTCCAACTCGGCGAGGCCCTGGTGAATCTCGAGCGCCGCATCAACGGCGTTGGTCGCCAGTTCGAAGGCCGCTCCAAAGCTGTCCCCGGCCGTCGAAAAGACCGTGCCGCCGTGCTGAGCGATGGCATGAAGCAGGAGGCGGTCATGTTGACGGAGCGACGCAGACATCGCGTCGCCGTCGGCACCCCAGTGGCGCACCGAGTCAACGACGTCGGTGAAGAGATAGGCCCGAAGCCCACTCCCGTCGCCGTTCGTTTCCGCCTCGTCGATCACTCGACCGTTCTCCCACGCAGCAGCGCCTCACCACCGTGGCGCTGTGACGTCGATACTACACGCCCCCTCTGGGCTGATTCGAGCGGGAGAAGCAGCGTTAGGCCAGCTGGACTGGCTCGTTAGATGGGAGCGGACCAGAGCTCGTCGCCGACCCGGATTGCGACCGGCTCGTGCTGATCGGCGAGCCCCAAGACGAAGCCACGCATGCCGTCCTCGAGGAATGCCCGGTTCGGGGCGACGATGGCATCGTCGGCGTTTTGGTCCCGCAGGAGCCACTTGGTGAACGGCACGCACGGTTTCGCGACCGCGACCTCGTTCAGCTCGACGACTTGGCCGTCTCGGCGCAGTTGGACCCCGGCACTGAGGCGTTCGAGCGGAACAGTTCCGTCGTGCTCGACGATGATGTCTTCGGCTGCGCACCCGATCGGGGCGTCTCCGAACCGCTCCGCCATCTGGGCGTAGTGGCCGGTAAAACCGATCGATAGAAGCCGGTTCGGACGAAACTCGCGTGGGCGATCGCCTCGCGTCTTGTTTGGGTGAAGCCGGTGGTGGCCGTGCAGCAACGATTGCCCGGCGAGTTGGCCGATGACACCGTCTTGGCCGAGCCACAGTTCGTCGACCTCGAGGATCTTGTGATCCTCGTAGCGACCATCGGTCACCATGCGATCGACGTGGATCTGTGTCTTCACGACCGCGCCGAGCAGCGCCCATTCACTCATGGCCAGAATCTACTGATTGCGAGTATCTACTGGTTGTCGGGGTCTCCGTTGTGGCGCCAAGCGCTGAAGTCCATGTCGCCGTTCGGGACGAACCCGATGCCCTGATAAACGGCATGGGCGGCGTCGTTGCCGTCGCGCACGTGCAGGATTGCGGTCTGGCCCCGCTCGCGAATTTCATGGGCCAGGATCGTTGTGAGCTTGGCCGCCAGGCCTTGGCGGCGGGCGTCGGGGTGCACGCACACGGCCGAGATCTCACTGAACGCATCGGAGCGCACCCGTTCGCCAGCCATTGCGATGAGCCGATCGTCGCTGCGGACCCCGATGTAGTGACCCATCTCGTGCGTCCGTGGCAGGAACGGCCCGGGCTTCGTCAACGCCGTCAGTTCGAGCATCGCCTCGGCATCGCTCTCGGCGAGCTCCACGATCGAGACCGTGTCGGCACCGACCGACTCCAGCGACGGTGGCGCTTCGCAGACATATTGCGTGCCGACCTCGTGGAAGACCTGGGTCCAGTCGGGTGGCGTCCACTCGAGTTCGCCGACGCGGACGAAGACCACGGTGCGGCCAACACCGACCAGGTCGAGCAGCCCTTGCCAGCTCTCTGGCGTCGACGCATCGATGCCGCAGAAGGGTGACATCCGCCGCGGGTAGCGAGCGGCCAATCCGTTCGGGCTGACCTCTGCGAGGTCCGCCTGGGCTGTGGCCAGTCCGTGCCAGACCGGGTTCGCCAGCTGTCGATCGAGTGCTTCCACGCCACGAACGTAGTGGCCGCCTCTCGCTGGGCTTCTACTACGCAACGATCTACGGTGACGCCGTGGAACTCAAGGCAACGGCGTACGAACTGCATGGGCGCACTGCGGTCATCACCCTGAATCGCCCCGAACGCGGCAACGCATGGACCGGCCGGATGGACACCGAGTACCGCTGGCTGCTCGACAAGGCCGACAACGACCCTGCGGTGCGGGTGATCGTGATCACCGGCGCTGGCAAACGCTTCTCGGTCGGCGGAGACAGCCAGGCGCTCCAAGGCCATGTCGAGAAGGGCGGGTATGACCGCGGGCTGAGCGATGTGCAAGCACATCCGGGCTACGGGGTGCATCCGAACTTCGACCAGCCTTTGGCGTCGCACATGGGTCTGTCGAAGCCGACCATCGCTGCCGTGCACGGAGCCGCCGCCGGGATCGCTCTGTCGCTGGTGTGCTTCTGCGACCTGCGGTTCGCGGCCGAGGGAACCAAGTTCAC
>CALDGN010000222.1 GCA_937942965.1 uncultured Acidimicrobiales bacterium
GGGAAGCCGAGGCGCAGAAGCTCGCAGTGACGGACGATGAGACGGGCCAGCAGCGTTCGCAGGGTGTGCGTGGCGCGGAAGCGCTTCTGCGTCTCGTCGCGAAGGGTGCAGCGAGGGCGGACGGTTCGCATCCAGACCCACTCATCCACATCGTGATGTCACAGCAGGTGGCCGAAGCCGCAATGCAACGCTTCGCGTTCGGCGCCGATGTGCCCGTTGAGGTTGATCCGTTTGATGTTGATGGGCGGTGTGAGTTCATCGACGGCACAACACTGCATCCGAGACTCGCACTCGCCGTGCTAGGTGTGGCGACTCTGCAGCGGGCCGTGCTTGATGCGAAGTCCCGGCCGCTTGATGTGTCCTATGCGAGCCGCGGGTTCCCGAAATGGTTGAAACACATCCTCGCCCTCCGCTCACGGGGGCGGTGTGAGAGCGATGGCTGCGACGCGCCATATGCGTGGCTGCAAGCCGACCACAACCTGGCGCACAGCAAGGGCGGACCGACGAGCTACGCGAACGCGAACTTGTACTGCCGGCCCGAGAACCTCGCCAAGGGCAACCGATGAATGGAGCGCGCTGATCCGCGGCCGCACATGCGACCGCGGGCTGACGGATGGCTAGGCGACGATGTTGACCATGCGGCCGGGGACCACGATGACTTTCTTCGGCGCGGCGCCGTCGAGGGTTCGGGCAACGTTCTCCTCGGCCAAGGCTGCAGCCTCGACCGTGTCATTGTCGGCGTCGGCCGAAACGGTGATGCGACCGCGGACCTTGCCGTTGACCTGCACCGGATACTCGACGGTGTCTTCGACGAGGAGCGCCGGGTCGGCGACGGGGAACGGTTCGTAGGCGAGCGAGCCATCGTGGCCGAGCTTGGCCCACAGTTCTTCACAGACGTGCGGAGCGAGTGGGGCCAGCATCAGGGCCATCGACTCGACCACGCTGCGAGGAGCGGCGTCGAGCTTGGTGACGTGGTTGTTCAGCTCGATCATCTTGGCGATCGAGGTGTTGAACCGCAGGTTGTCCATCTCGGTGTTCACCGCGTCGATGGTCTTGTGCAGCAGACGCATCGTCTCGTCATCGGGGGCGTCGTCGGTGACGACGAGTTCGCCGGTGTCTTCGTCGACGGCGGTACGCCAGAAGCGCTGAAGGAACCGGTACATGCCGACGACGTCGCGGGTTTCCCACGGGCGCGACTGATCGAGGGGGCCCATCGACATCTCGTACAGTCGCAGGGTGTCGGCGCCGTAGTCGTCGTACATCTCGTCGGGGCTGACGGCGTTCTTCAGGCTCTTGCCCATTTTGCCCCACTCGCGGCTGACGGGCGCGTCGTCGGCGAACCATTCTCCGTCGCGTTCGGTGACATCGTCGGGGCTTACCGCGATCCCGCGCTGGTCGCGGTAGGCGTAGGCCATGATGTAGCCCTGGTTGAACAGGCGGGCGTACGGCTCCTTGGACGACACGTGGCCCAGGTCGTAGAGGACCTTGTGCCAGAAGCGGGCGTACAGCAGGTGGAGCACTGCGTGCTCGACGCCGCCGACGTACAGATCGACGCCACCCGGGTGATCGGGGCGCTGATCTGTACGCGGTCCCATCCAGTACTTCTCGACCTCGGGATCGACGAAGCGGTCTTCGTTCGTTGGGTCGAGGTAGCGCATCTCGTACCAGCACGAGCCAGCCCACTGGGGCATGACGTTGGTGTCGCGGCGGTACTGCTTGGGTCCGTCGCCCAGGTCGAGGGTGACGTTCACCCAATCCTCGAGCCGGTCGAGCGGGCTCTCGGGATCCGAGTTCGCGTCTTCCGGTTCGAAGGTGCGTGGCGAGAACGAATCGGTGTCGGGCAGCAGCACCGGCAGCATGTCCTCAGGGATGACGTGCGCGACATCGTGCTCGTCATAGACGACGGGGAACGGCTCGCCCCAGTAGCGCTGGCGGCTGAACAGCCAGTCGCGCAGCTTGAAGTTGATGGTCGCCTGGCCGTGGCCGTTGGCTTCGAGCCAGGCGTTGGTCGTCGCCACACCCGAGGCGACGTCGACGACGCCGTCGAGGGACAGGCCGTCATCGTTCGAGCTGTTGACGTAGGGCGCATCGCCGACATAGGCGACCGGCCAGGTGCTGGTGTCCGAACCGGTGGTCGCAGCGATGTCGTGCTCCGCGAACCACTCGGCCGGTGGCTGCTGGATGGCGGGGATAGCGATGTCGTACTTGCGAGCGAACTCGAAGTCACGCTGGTCGCCACACGGCACCGCCATGATGGCGCCCGTGCCGTAGCCCATCAGCACGTAGTCAGCGATCCAGACCGGGACCTGTTCGCCGGTGACCGGGTTCGTTGCCGTGCCGCCGGTGAAGACGCCGGTCTTGGCCTTGGTGTCGTCGGTGCGGTCGATTTCGTTCTTGGCAGCCGCGGCCTTGCGGTACTCGGCGACTGCTTCGGCTTGGTCTGGGGTGGTCAGCTCGTCGACGAGCGGGTGCTCGGGTGCGAGGACCATGAACGTCGCGCCGAACAGCGTGTCCGGGCGGGTGGTGAAAACGGTGATCGGACCGGCGGCGCTGGGGAAGTGCACCGTGGCGCCTTCGCTGCGTCCGATCCAGTTGCGTTGCATCGCCTTGATGGCGTCGGTCCAGTCGAGCAGCTCGAGGTCGTCGATGAGGCGATCGCAATAGGCGGTGATCCGCATCATCCACTGCCGCATGTTGCGCTTGAAGACCGGGAAGTTGCCTCGGTCGCTGCGGCCATCCGCGGTGACCTCTTCGTTGGCGACGACCGTGCCAAGCCCCGGGCACCAGTTCACGGGCGCATGGGACACATAGGCCAGCCGGTAGTCGGCGAGCACGTGCTCCTTCTCGGTGGGTGTGAGATCGGCCCAGTTGCGGCCGTCGGCAAGCGTGCGGCTGCCGGAGTCAAACTCGGCGACGAGTTCGCTGATCGGACGTGCCTTGTCGGCGTCGGTGTCGTACCAGGACTCAAAGATCGTCCGGAAGATCCACTGCGTCCACTTGTAATAGGCCGGATCGGTCGTCGAGATCGAGCGGCGCTTGTCGTGGCTCAGGCCCAACCGGTGCAGCTGGCGGCGCATGTTGGCGATGTTCTCGTTCGTCGTGATCGCCGGGTGCTGACCGGTCTGCACGGCGTACTGTTCGGCGGGCAGGCCGAACGCGTCGAAGCCCATGCTGTACAGCACGTTGCGACCACGCATGCGCTGGTAGCGGCTGTAGGTGTCGGTGCCGATGTAGCCGAGCGGGTGGCCGACGTGCAGGCCGCTTCCCGACGGATACGGGAACATGTCGAGGACGAAGAGCTTCTCGCCGCGGCCCTCGAGCGCTGCCGGATCGGCAAGCGGGCCAGCCGTGTTCGGCGTCTCGAAGGTCTTGTTGTCATCCCAGTACGACTGCCAGCGCAGCTCGATGTCCTGGGCAAGCGCCGAGTTGTACCGGTACGACGGTGCTTCCGCGGTGTGTGCTTCACCGCTGGAAGAATTGGAGGTCGGGGCGTCAGCCATAGGCGACAAGCCTACGGAACCGGCTCGTCCCTCCGGCCGAATTAGTGGGTCGTGTCTGCTTGTGCTCGTCGAC
>CALDGN010000223.1 GCA_937942965.1 uncultured Acidimicrobiales bacterium
TCGCGAGCTTGTGACTACCCCGACGAGCGTGCAGCGCCCGATTGCGTGCCATCTCCAATAACAGCGACTGCGCTGCTGCGAGCCGGGATTCAAGACCAGGCAACGTCCCAATCGCCGCGACCAGCTCATCGTCGCCAACAACCGACGCCGGCACCTCAAACACCTCATCCAGCACAGCGCCGAGCTCGTCGAAGAGCCCGGCCAGCCGGCCGTGGACTGGTTCGGCTTGGTTGTCGATCGCAACAGACATAGGACACCTTGGACCTGGCTTGGGAAGCTCAGATGTAGGTGCCGATCCAATGCCACTGGTCGACGATGAGGTGGTGCAGAACGAACAGCCAGACCCTTCACTGCCAGACCAGAGCTCTACCTCACCAAATGTTGAGGCCGGAGATGAAACGACAAGGCCGCCGTTGGGCTCACCACCCGAACGTGTCGGGCTCGCCCAACCACCCTACACGAACATACGTTCGATTGCAAACGGAACGGTTAGAACTACCTCAGCGCGGCGACCCACCCTGAGAAAACGCCCAACCGCGATCCCGGACTACAGGGAGTCTTGGACCCACTCGACGTCGGCGCCGAGTGAGCGGAGGTTCTCCACGAAGTTCGGGTGCGCTCGACGAACGGGCGACGCATTGTGGATGCTCGACTCGCCATCGATCGTTGCGCCGACCATGAACAGCGAGATGATCACACGAATGATGTACGGCGCCTCGACACGGGCCGGACGCAGATCGTCACGGCCGGTCACGATGATCCGGTGCGGGTCGCACACCGTGACCTGAGCGCCGAACTTCATCAGCTCTGGCACCCAACCAAAGGCGCCTTCGTAGACCTTGTTCCAGAACAGCATGGTGCCGTCGGCGACCGTCGCCAGTGCGACGACCGGCGGGATCAGATCCACGGGGAAATACGGCCAGGGCGCACCCTCGACCTTGGGCAGCAAGTTCTCGGTCCGGGGCGATTCGATCCGAAGCGGGCCGCTGGTCGACACCCGTGAGCCCGTCGCGGTCGTCTCGACTTCGAGTCCGAAGCGGTTCAGGACACGATCCATCAGCGGGAAGTGGCGCTGCACCGAATGCTCGACGATGACGTCGCCTCCGGTCATGGCGCCGATGGCCAAGAAGGTGAAGATCTCGTGGTGGTCGTCGCTGATGCTGATCTCAGCGCCGCCGAGCTCAGCTACGCCCACGATCGTCAACACCGAGGTACCGATGCCATCGATCTCGGCGCCCATGGCGACAAGCGCATTGCACAGATCCTGCACATGGGGCTCGCTGGCCGCATTGATCAGCTTCGAGGTGCCCGCGGCCAGCGCAGCGCACATCACGAAGTGCTCGGTCGTGGTCACCGACTGGTAGTCGAGCCAGTGTTCGCTCGTCGAGAACGGGCCGGTGAGTTCGAGGACTCGACGGTCACCCCACTCAACGGCTGCGCCGAAGCCTTCGAGGATGTCGAGGTGCGGGTCGACCTCGCGAGCACCAAGCGAGCAGCCGGTCGCGTCGTCGGTGACGTTGAGCTGGCCAACACGCGAAAGCAGTGGGCCAAACAACATGACCGAGCTACGCATGCCAGGCGGAAGCGAGTCGACGACGTCGAGCGCAACGCCGGCGTGACAGACCTTGATCGTGTGCGTGTCGCGATCCCAGGCAACGTCGGAGCCGATCGTGTCGAAGAAATCGACGATCTTGGCGACATCGGTGATGTCGGGAACGTTGCGGATCGTCATCGGCTCGTCGGTCAGCAACGTTGCGCACAGAATCGGCAGAACCGCGTTCTTATTGCCCGAAGGACGAATCGTGCCGCTTAGTGACTTGCCACCACGGACCAACAGGCTTTCGCTCACCAGATCAGCCTAACGCTGCGACGCCAGCCTGCCGGTTCGGCGCTTGTAGGGTGCGACCCCTATGCGGCGCCGCGAGAAGCGAGCGGGATCGTCCTCCAAGACAGGTCCCATCAAGCGAGTCGTGGTCCGCCACTCCGACGCTGCCTCGTTCGACGCGCTCCGCGCCGCCCGCGATGACTGGATGGTCCGGGAACGCCCCGATGGCGCCAATTCCGGCCAGTTCACTCTCGACGAGGGCCCCTTTCGGGTCTGGGAACGCAGCATCGAGGAAGCCGAAAACGGCGAGCTGACCGAGACCACCGAGTTCCGCCTCGCCACTCCCCTACTCGCCGCCCCGTTCGGGTTGTTCTTCGGTTGGGCGATTCGCAAGCGCCGCTTCCAGGCCGAAGCCCCGTTCTGGGCGCCGCCTCAGCGCTTCGATGCCCAAGGCGCCCACGCCTTCACCCTCCTGATCGCGGCGACGATGGCCGCCGCCTATCTCGGCACCCTGCTGTCCCAGACCATCTCGTTTGTCGCCGATGACTTCGGCGCCGACCGAGGCACCCAAGGCCTCGTCACCGGCATGACGCGCATCGGGGCGCTGCTCTCGCTGCTCATCGTCTACCTGGCCGACCGGGTTGGCCGACGACGCATGCTCGTCTCGGCCGGCCTCGGTGCGGCCGTGTTCGCGGTCATCGCCGCCGCGTCGACGAACATCTGGTTCTTCGGTTCCGCCGAGCTCGTGTCTCGAGGACTCACGACGGGCCTGGGCCTGCTGATCGGCATCTTCGCGGCCGAGGAAGCCCCGGCCGGCTCCCGTGCCTGGACGGCCTCGATCCTCGCCCTGTTCGCCGGACTCGGCTCGGGCATGGTGCTCTGGCTGATCCCCCTCGCCGACACGTCGACCGGCGGCTGGCGAATCCTGTTCCTGGTGGCCGCGCTCGCGATCCCGGTCATCCTGGCGCTCGGCCGTCGCCTGCCCGAGTCCCGACGCTTCACCACGATGACCGAACGCAAGGCCGAACCAGCGCCGATCACTTCGGACCTGCGGCGACGATTCACGATGCTCGCCATGGTCGGCTTCGCGACCTCGATGTTCGCCGCACCGTCATCGAACTTCCAGAACGAATACCTGCGCGACGAGCGCGGCTTCTCCGGAACCCAAATCAGCCTGTTCTCAACCGTGACGAGCACACCGATCGGCATCGGCGTCGCCATCTTCGGACCAATGGCCGACCGGCGCGGCCGCCGCATCATCGGAGCGATCGGCATCCTGGCCGGCGTCATCTTCAACGTGATTCGCTATGGACTCGGGGGGCCGCTCATGTGGATCGCAGGCACCCTCTCGACGATCATCGGCGCCGCCGCGATCCCCGCACTCGGCGTGTACGGGCCCGAGATGTTCCCGACCTCGCGTCGAGGCCTGGCCAACGGTCTCTTAACGCTCGTCGCTGTCGTCGGAAGCATGATCGGTCTCGCGTTCGTCGGCGAGATGTCCGAGCGATGGAGCTTCGGCGCAACCTTCGCCATCTTGGCGATCGTGCCGATTCTCGCCACCGCAATCCTGCGCTGGTACCCCGAGACCGCCCAGAAGGCCCTCGAGGAACTCAACCCTCACGACAGCAAGTAGCGCCGAGACGACAGCACGTAGCTAAAAGCGCGGCCGTCCTGACGCTTCGATCGTCAAGGTGCCTTCGACGAAGATCTCTTTGCCCTCGACAACTGCAGTGCGGGCTTGCCAGTCCGAGCTGACGTCGGGTGTCTCCGCCCCGGCCTGCTCGGCGTCGGCGAGCGTGGTTGCGGTCAGCAGCTCGGTCGCATGCGCAACTGCGTTCTCAACCGAGCCGAACGTCGGCTGATCCTCAAGATGGACTCGGTACTGGCCACGCGTCGGTTGGGTGATCGTGCAGGACTGACGAACCCGCACTCGGCCAACCACCGCTCCGACGGCGTTCGCTACTTCGGCATGTTCGGGGACGACCCCGTCGGTGCGGACCAGTCGAGCGACCGCCGGGTAGTACGTCGCCGCAGGAGCGCCAATAGCGATGACCGGCGTGTTGATCCGGATGCCCACATCAGCCGCGCCGGCATGGTGATCGAGTGCCGCCGCAATAAGCGGATCCGACGTGTCGACATCGAGACCGTCGGCCGCCAGGGCGACCTGCAGCACGAACGCCGAGGAGCGCCGCACCAATCGCTCAATGACCAGTTCTGCGATCTCGGTGGCCCCGTCAGACACCGTCGCGCCCTTGGCCGACGTCTGTCGGGCGAGCACGGCAGCCACCAGCGTCGAGGCGTCGCGATCGATGCCCTCGACACCATGCACCACGGCATGCGCATCAGTTGGCGTCAGCGTTGCCACACGCACCAAGCCCCGGGCCCGCAGCCGAGCCGCAGCGCGACCATCCAGACCCGACGGAGCAGCATCGGCCTCGGGCAACGGTCCACCAGCCAAGCGTTCCAGCACCCGGGCTTCGCGGGTGTCCGTCGGAGCCGCGCCATGCGTTCCCGTTGCGACGAGGAAGCGTCCGTGACTCGTGAGCCCGACAGGAGCGCCCATCTGGCGTTCCAGCACGGTGACGATCTGCGGATGCTCGATCGCAAGACGCCCGATCGGGATCGCCCGCTCGGGGCCCAGCAGGATCGGACCATCGGTCGCCCGGGTATCGATCCGGACCTCGCTGTCCCCGCCCAGGCCGATCGTTGCCATGTCGACCGCTTCGACCATCGTGCGATAGCCACCCACCACCGCACCCCGAGGCGCAATCCGAGGGCGGCCATCTTCGATCACGGCAACATCGGTCGTCGTGCCGCCAATGTCTGACACCAAGCCACTGCTGACCTCAGCAAGATGCAGTGCTCCAATGACGCTCGCAGCCGGTCCTGACAGCACCGTCTCGATCGGGCGCACGCCCGCGAACTCGGCCGACACCAACGACCCGTCGCCCCGAACCACCATGAGCGGTGCATCGATCTTTTCGGTTTCGAGAACGCCACGAACGGCCAGATTCAAGCGGTCAATCGTGCCGAGCAGTCGAGCGTTCAACGCCGCGGTGAGCGCCCGACGAGGACCGTCGAGCTTGGCGGACAACACATGACTCGACGTCGCCGGCCGCCCCGTCAGCGAACGCAACAGGTCGACGGCCTGGCGCTCGTGAGCGGGGTTGCGCACACTGAACTGAGCCGTCACCGCGAACGCCGACACGTGCGGCCCGAGCCGTGCAGCGGCTTCGCGCACGCCCTCCTCCGGAAACGGCTCACGCTCATTGCCGTGCGCATCGTGGCCGCCCGGCAACGTCACGATGAGCTCAGGATCGACGGCATCGGTCAGCCCGGCGCGTTCCAGTTCAGCCTCGGTGAATCCGATCGCGACGACGGCGGCCGGTTCGCCGTGGCCTTCGACGAGCGCGTTCGTCGCCAGCGTGGTCGAGACCGACACCAGCGCAATATCGGCAGCCGAGACATCGGCGCCCGACACGGCAGCAGCGCGCTCCAACACATTGCGTACCGCGCCCGCAACGCCAATAGCGAGGTCATGGTGGGTCGTCGGTGACTTGGCCGAAGCGACGATCTCTTCGACGCCAGCGTCATCGCGAACGAGGACGGCATCGGTGAACGTTCCGCCCGTGTCGATGCCGAGCAAGAGAGCCATATGCGTGCGTATCCCCCAGGAACGACCGTGACGGCGTTACGTCAGCAGGATACGTCGGGCCTCGGTGAGCTCAGCGATGCGATCCGCCGCGTCTTCATGATCGCCCGTCACGTCGGGATGAGCGTCGCGCAGCTGGCTTCGGATCCGCTTGCGCAATGTCTTCTCGTCGGGCAGCTCAGCCTCAGGGTCTAGCCCCACGACCTCGAGCGCCCACGCCAGCGGATCCGCCTGACTCGAACTCGACAAGGCGTAACGCGAGTACGACGAGCTGAGATGGCCGAGCAGCACATCGTCGTTCGTCACGTCACCCTGCCAACCAATGGCTCGGCGGATGACCTTCATGACATCGCCACGCACACCGGGCTCAAGCTTGCCAGCGCTGTAGACAGCGGCGAGCACGAATTGTGGCGGGGCCTCGTGCTTCTCTTCGAAGTTGAGATGCAGTCGGTTATTCGGCAACCGCTCGAGGCGATGCACCGAGCGAAGCAAGCCCACCCGATCCGTCTGCAGCCGATGCCGCAAGCGAGGTTGCGGAATCCGCTGACCCTGCTCGACCTGGTAGCTCAGCACCTCGAGTTCTTCGATCAAATCGGGATCGAGGAACTTGCTGTAGCGAGCGACGATGCCGCCGAGCAACATGCCACCGAAGCCGGGAGAGTCCTCGACCGGAAGCACTGCATGGCCGATTGAGACCCGTCGCGTCGGCGCGATCGGACGCGAGTGATAGATCTCGAGTTCGGCCAGGATCACGATCGAGCATCGTAGGTGCGAGGTCGCACACAACGTTGGTCGAGCGAGCAGTTCCCGTATTCAGGTTGCGTCAAACGAGGCGACGAAGCAGATCGTGCAGGTGCCCGGAGAACTCTTCGACGGTCCCCTCGGCCAACTCGTTCTCGCCCTTGAGCACGGAGGCTAGGCCAGTCGACACGTCGAGCACGTTGCCCCACACGTCGGCCGTCATGCCGTACGGAAGCCTCATCTGCTCGGCCTTGTCGGCGGCTTCGACCAAGCCAACGACTCCCTTGGCGTCGTTGCCCTTCTTGCGGAGGCGACCAGCAGCCATGAACAGATCGGTCATGACCTGCACCGGGTCGGCGTCGATCCCGGGGCCGAACTCGCGCTCGGAAGCGTCGGTTTCGTCGAGACCGTCGAACAGCGCATCGACGCGCTCTTCGTCCTTTTCATAGACGAACAGATCGCCGTTGCGATCGAAGGCGTGGCTGATGCCATCGTCACCAAGGCGACGCAGCAAGCGTGCGTGATGCTCAGGATCAAGGTCTTCGAGTTCGTAAACCATCGTCGGCTGATCGAGATCGAGCGTCGGCATTGCGACGACTTCGGTCTCGGCGACGGCTGCGTCGACGACGGCTTCGTCTTCTTCGCGGACGATGAGCGTTGCGCCCTGCCAGGCATGAGGCACGCCCGAGCGAGACAACATGCCGTCGAGAATTGACCGGCCCTGGCCCGTCCATTCGTGGAACTCATAGGCCAGCTGAGGTTCGTCCTCGCCGCCGACGTCGTCGGCTAGCTGCGGCCGTTCTGCGCTCGTCGGCACACCGCACTCGACGCAGGATTCGACGCCCGTGTCGTATTGGTTGCCGCACTGAAAGCACCAGACGTGCTCGGCGTCGTCTTCCATCTCCGTCGTACTCACGGCGCCATCATGCCACCTCGGCGGGGCCTCGCCACCAGACCGTCCGTGGCGGTACTCAAGATGGCGGTGACCCCTCCGATAGGTTGGGGACAACCCCCTCTCCAGGAGCGCCCCTGCATGAGTACCGTCCCGGATCGCAACCTCGCCCTCGAGCTTGTCCGTGTAACCGAGAGCGGCGCCCTTGCGGCCAGCCGCTGGATGGGACGTGGCGACAAAGAAGGCGCCGACGGAGCTGCGGTCCACGCCATGCGCACGATGCTCAGCAGTGTCGACATGGATGGCTTGGTCATCATCGGCGAGGGCGAAAAAGACGAAGCCCCGATGCTCTACAACGGCGAGCGTCTCGGCAACGGCAAGGGCGCCAAGGTCGATGTCGCCGTCGACCCGATCGACGGCACCACACTCACCGCCTACGGCCGCAGCAACGCCATCGCCGTCATCGCCGTGTCCGACGCTGGATCCATGTTTAACCCCGGTCCGCTCGTCTACATGGACAAGATCGCGGTCGGCCCAGAGTGCGCGGGAGCCATCGACATCGATGCCTCCCCCACCGAGAACCTGCACCGCATCGCCGGCGCCAAGCGCGAACGCATCCGTGACCTCACCGTCGTCGTCCTCGACCGGCCCCGCCACGATGAGCTGATCGACGAGATCCGCACCGCGGGGGCTCGCATCCGCCTGATCCCCGATGGCGACGTCGCCGGCGCAATCTCGACCGCATGGCAAGACGCCGGTGCCGACGTGCTGATGGGCATCGGTGGAACGCCTGAGGGCGTGATCACTGCGGCCGCGCTCAAGTGCATGGGGGGCGAAATCCAGGGCCGCCTGTGGGCTCGCGACGACGCCGAGCGCAAGGCCGCGACCGAAGCTGGCTACAACCTCGACCGCAAGCTCACCACCGACGATCTCGTCGCCGGTGACAACTGCTTCTTCGCCGCAACCGGCATCACCGACGGCGACCTCATTCGCGGCGTGCACTTCAATGCACAAGGCGCAACAACGCAAAGCCTCGTCATGCGTTCACGTTCCGGCACCGTCCGGCTCGTCAACGCCAACCACCGCATCGACAAGCTCGAAGAAGTCTCCGCCGTCGACTACACCTGATCAGCCGAACGC
>CALDGN010000224.1 GCA_937942965.1 uncultured Acidimicrobiales bacterium
GCCCCGAGCGAAGTCCGAATGGTTCGACCACCTGCGTCAGTCCGCGAAGGTCTGTGCCACCATCGACGAGTCCGTCGGTTCCCTGCGCAAGGTCGTCGCCCGCGGCGAAGCCGAACTCGCGCACGACGTTGGCAATGACGACGCGTGGCGTGACATCTACCGCGACATCACGCTGCGCTACACGCCGCCTCGTTTCGCCGATGCCTATCTGAGCGACACCCACGACGAGCCACGCGGCCTCTGGTCGCTCGACCTCGGCAGCGCTCGCGTCGAGACCTGGCGGATGCCAACTGCCGAAGGCGAAGACTCACTCGCCGTCTGGGCTCCGAAGTACTACCACCGCTAGCGCAGCAGCAGTCGTACCTGCTGGCGCTTCGATGCCGTCAGTCGCAGCACGTCACAGGAGCCGGCCAGCCCCAACAGCGAGCTCCGACTCGGCCAGCGAGATCAGCTCAGCGAGCGGCATCGGGCGGCCGAAGTGCCAGCCCTGTCCGTGTGGAATACCAGCAGCGACCGCGAGCCCGTACTCTTCCTCGGTCTCGACGCCTTCGGCGAGCGTGACGATCCCCAGCTCTCGTGACATTGCGGCGAGCGAGCGCAAAATCTGTCGGGCCTTGTGATCGGTCGCCATGGCGCGGACCAGGGACCGGTCGAACTTGATCGCATGGATCGGGAAGCGGGTGAAGTAGCCGAGTGCGTTGTGTCCGGTGCCGAAGTCATCCAGTGCGATCGCCGCACCGAGTTCGGCCAACGTACGCAACGTTGCCTCGGCCGCGTCGCCGGTCTGAATCTCCGACGACTCCACAACCTCGGCAACCAGATCCGTCGTCCGCAGCCCATGGGAGCGGCAGGCTTCGAGGAACGATGCAGCGCATCCGTCCCAGGCGAGCTGGTTCCGTGAGAGGTTCACGGAGAACGTCAGGTCGCCCGTCTGCGGAAGCATCGAGCGGACGTACGCAAGATCACTCGCGACCCTCGCCAGGCTCCATTCGGTAAACGCGTCCACGCGACCCGTCGCTTCGACCCGCTCAACCAGCAGCGGCGGCGGGACTGGCCCGTACACCGGATGACGCCACCGGAGCAGCGCTTCGGCGCCGAGCAACCGGCCCGTGTTAAGGCATCGAATCGGCTGATAGTGATATTCGAGCGAGCCGCGTTCCAGGGCGACGTCGATATCTCGGTCGATGATTGCGATCAGCGCGGCTTGCTTCCGGATCTCATCGTCGGCCTGAGCAATGCCGCCTATCGAGCGCTTTGCGGCATAGAGCGCTTGGTCGGCATCGAGGAGCAACTGGTCCGCACTTGTGTCCGGCGCCTCTGCTGCCGCAATACCGATGCTGAGCCGCGGCGTGATCCGCACCGAACCCAGCGCGATCGGCGTCGAGCAGCTGGCCTGAATCGCCTCGGCGAGTGTTCGACCTCGCGAGCCGGCGGGATCATGTCGCACAATCACGAGGAACTCATCGCCACCGAGGCGACCGACCCCGTCGTCGGGCCCGAGGAGCCGTTCGATCCGGCGGGTCACGACGCGGAGCACCTCGTCGCCGGCCCGGTGTCCATGGGTGTCGTTAACTGCCTTGAAGCCGTCCATATCTATGAACAACAAGCACGGTCGTTCCTCGTCGCCGAACGCGGCGGCGGCGACCTCTTCGAGGATCGCCCGGCGTGCCATCACACCGGTGAGATCGTCGGTCGAGGCCCGCACCCGTTCTCGTTCAACGAGATCGTGCACGTTCATGAAGGACGCAATGAGCGACGCAATCGCCGAGATGCGCTGTTCGTCAATCTCTGAGAACCATCCCGGCTCAGCATTGCCAAGATTCAACGTGCCAAGACTGCGGCCGCCGCTCACCATGGGAGCAACAATTGCTGAACGAAGACCACCAGCGAGCAGCGTGCCTGCCTCGAAGTGGTCGGTCAGCTCAAGGTCATCGACGACGACTACCTCTCTGCGCCGAAACGCTACGCCAACGAGCGATGTCGCGATCGGCAACGTTGTGCCTCGCGAGATGACCAAGGTCCCGCCGATTGCGTGGATCGCCAAGTGCTCGTCGTCGTGCGGGAGCGCCACGCTCGATCGCTCACCACCAAGTATCAGCGGAAGCCATTCCGCGGCAGCTTGGAGGACAGCGACACGGTTCTGGGCGCGCGAGATATCACTAATGAATCCAGGCGGCAGCCCAATGGCTTCGGCATCCGAGAGCACACAGCCCCCATCGGACGGACGCCCTTGCCATGCAGAGCGAAACGGCAGAAGTGTCGGGTTTCGCACAAGATGAGCCCTCTGGCCTAGCGCGATCGGGAATGGGGTATAGGCGATGTCGCCCATCAGCACACCTCGGACAAACGGCGGCTAGGCCGGCCGGCTCGATAAGGCGGCTGGCGCCTTCGACCACGGCGGATAGAGGAACCACACCACGAGGCCGCCGAAGAGATAGACCGCGGCACCGAACACCCACACGCCGAGGTAGGCATCAGCGAAGGCAGCTCCGGTCCGGTTGCCCACGATCGCGGGCACGGCGACCGCGCCCAGTGCCGAACCGAGCCGCCGGGTCATGAAGTAGCCAGCATTCGCGGAACCCAGGTCGGCGTCGTCGACATCGCGGAGCGCGGCGACCGTCGTGTGGTTGCCGATGGCGACGGCTCCGAGCCCAGCGAATCCCATGCCGAACGCAAGCCACACGTAGCCAGCCTCGGTAAGCCACAACCCCATGGCCAGGTAGCAGATAGCTGCCAGCGTCCCGCCAAACAGGATCATCCCTCGAGGCCCGTAGCGGTCGACGAGGCGGCCCGCCGGTACCGCAGCAAGCACGGACACGGCGTTCAGGGGAAGCAGCCCGATGCCGACCTGGGCCGGGCTCCATTCCCAGACTTCGGCCATGTACAGCGGGATCCCGAAGTAGGCCGAGAAGAACCCGAGCTGCGACATCACCGACGCAACCGATGCGACAGCGAAGCGTCGGTTCTGAAAGATCGCAGCGTCGACCAGTGGCTCTGCCATGCGAGCGTTTCGACGCAGGAACCATGTCGAGGCCACAGCACACAGCCCCGCAGCCACGATCGTGCCGCTGCTCCCCCAGCCCCAATCACTTCCTTGAACAAGGACGATTGCCAGACCTCCGACTGCGAGCATCGCGAGCAACGCTCCGATCACATCGATCGGGCCACCGCTGCCGTCCTTGTCGTGGCGACGCTCTTCGAGAACGACCGCGCCTATCCCGGCCATCACCAGCGCAACGATCCCGTTGAAGGCGAACACGCCCCGCCACCCGAACAGCTCGACGACGCCTGCGCCGAGGGGGCTTGCGATCAGTCCGGCCGTGCCGCCGATCGTGCCCCACACGCCGAGCGCAAAGGCTCGCCGCTCGTTCGGAAACTCGGGCAGCGCCAAGGCAAGCGCGCTTGGCGCGAGCAGGGCGACGCCCAGGCCTTGCAGCGCACGTGCGACCACCAACACCCCGACGCTCGTCGTCGTTGCCGCAACAAGTGCTGCGGCCCCGAACAGGAGCAGCCCGGACAAGAACACCCGCTTGCGCCCATACCGGTCTGCGACTCGCCCGGCGACAAGCAGTGTCGACACCATGACGACGAAGAAGATCGTCACCGCCCACGACAGCGTCGTGCGCGATGCGTCGTCTGCAAACCGTTCTTCGAGGAACGGGAACGCGACGAACAGCATCCCGCTATCGAGCAAGGTCAGGACCGCCGTCGCAGAACACACTGCGAGGACCGCCCAGGCTCGGGCCGGTACTGGCGTTGCCGCGTCTGGGTCGGGGGTCAGCGTTCGCCCCGGCTGATCGGCTTGGGCGGAGGCCAACGGCCAGCGACGGCACCGACCTCGACCAGATGCGCAGCGATCGGCTCGGTGACCTCGATCAGGCGACGCACATCGTCTTCGCCCAGCGCCTCGCGAGGGGCCGCACATAGGCGGTCGGTGTGAGCCTCGATCTCACGACGCAACGCCAACCCCTCGTCCGTCGACCCACCCTCGGACGTCACGAGTCCACGGCTTGCGAGCCGTTCGACTGCCGCGGCCCATGCATCGGCGGCCCAACCGCGAATCTGCTCGATCGTCTTCGGCGTTCCGACGCCGCGAGCGGCGAGCAGCACGTGCGCTTCGAGTCCGTCGATCTCGGCCGCGGCGAGCGCGATGTTGTGACTGTCGCCCCGATGCTCTCGCCACAGCGTGCAGACATGCCACAGCTGGAGCTCTGGGGACTCGGGCCACGGCAGGTCCAAGTGGGCGGCGAACAGTGCCCGTCCGGCAGCATCGGCGGATTCAATCCCCCGACGCCCGAGCTCGATGGCTTCTGCGATGAGCGCTCGATCCGGCAACGCCTCCAGTCCTCGGACCATTGCCCGTTCCATGGAATCGTCACGCAGCTCGAGCACCTGGCTGGGAGTCGTCGACTCCCAGGCGGACGGCAGGGCGTCGCCGACCATCGCTGGCGAGAAGTTGTAGAGCACCGCCGTTGCGGTCGCTGGGCCAACCTGGCCAAGCGGCGCACACCGCCATGCGACATAGGCACGCCAGAACTCGGCCAGCCCCAGTGACGCAAAGTCCCGCGTCTCGCGCGAGTAGTACGCGATGTTGTGAATCAGCCCCAACTGCTTGGCGAGCAGACGTGCAGGAGGGCGTTCGCTGGGCATTGGCCAACGCTAGGCGGCGGCGCAGGTCGGGCGGAACCCCGCTATGGAGGTCCCGCCCGTCCGTGCTTCCCCGGCACTTCGCGCAGGCGGCCCTTCGCAGATCGAAACTTCACGACCCACAGAGAGGACTACCCGTACCCAATGGGTCGGTACACCGACAGAAGACCTAAGGCGCAAGCCCCAGATAGGTCGGTATGACCCATTTAAGTGACGTTCAGATGACACACCTTAGTCACAGCATCGGGTTCGGCGCCTGTCGAACCGTGCCGGATGTTGCAGGCGCCGAAGCTAAGCCATCCGCCTCATCAACTTGACCCGCGTGATGACGACGGGAAGGGACCGCTCTCTATTTGGAGGATTTGTGTCCACCTACCGCCTCGTCACCCGAAGCGACTTCGACGGCCTCGTCTGTGCCGTGCTGCTCCAGCACCTCGAGATGATCGACGACATCCTCTTCGTTCACCCCAAAGACATGCAGGACGGGAAGGTGGAAATCACCGGCCGAGACATCACCACGAACCTGCCCTACGTCGAAGGCGTGCACCTGAGCTTCGACCATCACGAGTCTGAGACCATCCGCAACCCTGCTCGCGACAACCACATCATCCTGGCCAGCGCTCCATCGGCAGCCCGCGTGGTCTGGGACTACTACGGCGGCGAAGCAACGTTCCCGTCGAGGTGGCTCGACATGATGGCTGCGGTCGACAAGGCCGACGCCGCCCAGTACAACGAGCGCGAAATCCTCGAACCGGGCACCTGGGAACTCCTGAACTTCATCATGGACCCACGCACGGGCCTCGGTCGGTTCCGCGACTTCCGCATCTCGAACTACAACCTGATGATGGA
>CALDGN010000225.1 GCA_937942965.1 uncultured Acidimicrobiales bacterium
CTGCGTGTGTGCATGCGAGTACACCCACCAGGTTCACATCGAGCAGCCTGTGCCATTGTTCCGGCGTGGTTTCCGTGAACCAGCCGAACTGATCAAGTCCAGCGTTGTTCACGAGGACATCGATCGGGCCCAGTGCGGCAATCGTCGCTGCAACCGCCTGGATGTCGGTGACGTCGAGAGGGACAAACGTTGCCCCCGAGGCCTCGGCGACAGCGGCGGCGGATGGGTCGATATCGCACGATGTGACGTTGAGCCCATCAGCGATCAGACGCTCAACAATCGCAGCGCCAATGCCCCGGCCGCCACCGGTGACCAATGCACGGCGGCCGTTCATCGGCCAACGAAGTTTGGTGAACGCCGTTCTATCACTGCGGCAAGGCCCTCACGGGCGTCTTCGGTTCCCGAGAGCTCGGATACCGTTCGGGACTCGTCAGGCAGGCGAGCCTCAACTGTGGAACCCAGGCCATCCCAGAGCAGGCGTTTGGATGCGGCAAGCGCTCGGGTGGCGCCGGACGCAAGCTCCTCGGCCATCGATCGCGCTTCGTTCATCAGGTCGGCGTCGTTGACGACCCGAGTGACAAGGCCAATCTCGAGTGCCTCGTGGGCGTCGATGGTCGGGTTGAACATGGTGATCTCCATGGCCTTGCGAAGCCCAACGAGGTTGGCGAGCGTGACCGACCCACCGGCGTCGGGTGCCATGCCGACGCGGGTAGCGCCGAGCAGGAACTTGGCTGACTCCGCTGCAACCACGATGTCTGACGCACACACGATGCCGAAACCGCCGCCTCCGGCAGCGAAGCCATGCACCGCGGTGATTACAGGGGCCTCGAGTCTCATCAGAGCCGATGCGGCAGCGCCTAGCCAGGTAGTCGCTTCACGCAGGTAGTCAGGGAGTTGTTCGCCTTTGGATGCGAAGGTCTTTACATCACCCCCGGCGCAGAAGTGAGGGCCTTCGCCACTGACCAACACGCAACGAATGCGTGGATCGCCGTGCACAACCATTAGTGCGTCGTAGAGGCCGCGTAGGAACGGGACGTCGAGACCATTGGCGGCCTCGGGGCGGTTGAATCGAACGTGGCCGACGGCCCCGTCGAGATCGACGAGAACGGGGCCGTCGGCGATGAGAGTTTCGGTCATGGATACTCACTCCTGGTCAAGATGAACTGGGGTTGATGAAGGCGGCCGCAGCAGCGTTGGCTGCAGCGTCGCTGCGAATATGGTCGACGACGAGGCGACGCTCGCTGGCGAGACCTTCCTCGAGTGGTCCCTCGAGGCCATCGCGGACAAGCCTCTTGATCTTGGCTGATGCTGATGGGGATTTCTCGGCCAACGCCCTGGAAAGGCGTGTTACGGCCGCTTCGAAGTCCTCGGCGGGCACGACCTGGTGGGCGATACCCCAGTCGACGCACTCTTGCGGCGTGAGCCGACCGCCGGTGAGAATGAGCGCGAGGGCTCGTTGGCGGCCGGCGATGCGGGCAAGCCGCTGGGTGCTTCCTCCACCCGGAATCTGCGCGAAGTTTGCGTGATGATCAGCGACCTTGGCATTGTCCGATATCACCACGATGTCGCTCGCCAGCATGAGTTCGAAACCGCCGGCAGTAGCAAAGCCCTCAACGGCGGCGATGACAGGGACGTCGACCTCGCCAATGCGGCGACAGGCGGCGCCGAAGGATTCGAATAGCTCAGCGAGGGCATCGTCTCCCTGAGCGCTCAGGCGTACCACCTCGGCGAAGTCACCTCCGACGCAGAAGTTGCCGCCGGACCCGCGAATGACGATCACTGAGGACCGGTCAGCGAGGTCGGCCAGGGCCGCGTCGAGTGCCCGGGCTAGGCCGACGGAGATGGCATTCATGGCGTCGGGGCGATTGAGGGTGAGCCAGCCAACGTCGTCAGCAACTTCGACTGAGACAAGGGGTGACATTACGTCGCTCATCTCGGTTCCCTCGGTAGGCCGAGCACGCGCTCGCCGATGATGTTCCGCTGGATCTGATCCGTGCCGCCGTAGATCGAAGGCGCGGGCGAGAACAATGTCAGGTCAGGCACCGTCCAACCGTGCTCGCGCCCAGGGCCAGCGATCATGGCCTCGGCTCCAACGATGTCACAGCCAGCCGACCTGAACTCTCGGAACAGCTCACTCATTGCGAGTTTCGCGAGGTTGGCATCGCCGGGCACGTCGGCGTCGGCGGCTCGTTGTGCGGTCCACCAATTGATCGAGACAAGTGTCGACAAATGGGCGAGCCGTTGGCGAATCACAGGGTCGTCGTTGCGACCATGCCGACGCGCCAGTTCGATCCACAGGTCGACGTCTTCCTGGCCGAGGTGGGTGCCGGACAGAAAGTCTTCACCAGCTTCGCTCGACTCAAGGAGTTCGCCCACGCGCCGGTCGAGTTGACCGGCGATTTCGCCTGGCGATTCGGCGGGGAGGTCCACTTTGGCTGCGCCAAGGCTGGTGCGTTCGACACTCAGGGTGGTGCCCGCTACCTTCCAACCGCCGTGCAGTGGCCCGATCAATGCATCGTTCGAGACTCGGGCTTCATCGAGAAATACTTCGTTGAAGACGGCGTCGCCGGTCATTTCACGCAGCGGCCGAATCTCGACGCCGGCCTGATCCATCGGGAACGCAAACCATGAGATACCCCGGTGGGCCGGCTCGTCGGGATTGGTGCGGGCCAACAACATGCCCATATCGGCGAGGTGACCCCCGGAGGTCCATACCTTCTGGCCCGTGATCACCCAGTCGTCGCCGTCTTGAACGGCACGCGTTTGCACGCTCGCTAAGTCGGAGCCAGCATTCGGCTCGCTGAACAACTGGCACCACGCTGACTCGCCGGTCAAGATTGGCCTGACGTAGCGAGCGATCTGTGCTTGTGTTCCGTGCACCGCCAGCGTAGGTGCGGCCAACATGGTGCCGATGCCGCCTGGTGGCCCCATACAGCCGCGATCGGCCAGAGCTCGGCGGACCACGGTAACGCCATCGCCATCGAGCCCAAGTCCGCCGGCGGTCGGATCGAGTCCGGCCATGGCGTAACCCGCGCCAGCCAGGCGGCTCCACCACTCGCGTAGCGAAAGCATCGGGTCCCAGTTCACGTCGAGCCATTGCTCCAGGCTCGACCGCAGGTCGGTATGATTCATGTTGTACATCCTGTGTGGACGTAATGTCCAGTTCGAGGTTTCTCGGCGGGTAGCCTGGTTCGATGCCATCGGTGACACGTCGCAAAAGTTCGAGTCGCGAAGCTCGGCGCGAAGCGTTGCGGTCGCGACTGCTCGACACCGTCGAGCGGCTGATCGTCGAGGGCGAGGTCTTCGCTGAGTTGAGCGTCGAAAGGCTGGTCAGCGAAGCAGGTGTCTCCAGGTCGACCTTCTATGTCTACTTCGAGGACAAAGGTGACCTGCTCACAACATGGTTCGAAGAAGTGAGCACCGAGCTGGCCGATGTGGCCGCAGCATGGTGGGATCTTGACAGCTTCGCAACCATCGCGGATCTGCATGCGGTGCTCGACCAGATCGTGCGTAAGTACCGGCCTCACATGACGCTGATGGCGGCGGTCTATGACACTGCGAGCTATGACCCGTCCGTTCAGTCGCTCGTTGATTCGATGATGGGGGTCAACATCGCAGGTCTGCGCAAACACATCCGAGCTGGTCAGGAGGCGGGTTTCGTCGACCCG
>CALDGN010000226.1 GCA_937942965.1 uncultured Acidimicrobiales bacterium
AGAGCCGAAGCCCACGATGCTCCAGTACGTCGAGCACCGTCTTGCCCGCGAAGCCGAGATCCTCAAGGCACTCGGCAAGGACACGATGCGTGTCGAGGAAGTCGTCGAAGCCGTCTATGGCGAACTCGACGAAGAGCGTGCCGAGCTCGCCGCTGGCAACGTCCTCGCCCACCTGGTGAAGCTCCGCAGCGACGGCAAGGTCAAGGGCCAGAAGAACTTCGCCAAGGTCTGAGCTTCGGCCGCCTTGCTCGCAGGCTCGGCAAACGGTCGCTAGTTGAGGGCGTTGAGCTCGAGGACGATGGCGTCTTCGGGATCCAGGATTGGCATCTGCAAGCCGTGCGCGAGTTGCGCGCCGGTGAGCTCGATGCCGTCCGCGATCCACGGCGTCTGCTTCTTGGCCTTGCCACCGCGTCGAGGCGCAAGGTCGAGCACCGTCACGGCGTAGGTGCGATCAGGGTCGAGCCCGACGATCGGCACCGCGCCGATCCCGAGCGCGTTCGATGTCGCCGTCTGCACGACGGCGACGACGGCCTGAGAGCCATCGCCCGCCACGACGCCATACGCGGTGCACGCAGGGTCGCCGGCGTCGAACCGCACGGTGCGACCGGTGTGCAGCAGGGGCCGCAGACGCTTGTGCGTGGCAACGACCTCGGTCACTGCAGCCAGATCCTCGTCGGACAAGCTGAGCAGGTTCCATTCGATCCCAAGGTGGCCGAACAGCGCAGTCGCCGCTCGCAAGCTGAGCTGATGCGTGCGTCCGGTCGTGTGGGCACGAGGTGGGCCGATGTGTGCCCCCATGAGCTCGGGTGGCAGCAGATAGGAGCAGCCTCGTTGGATGCGTTGGCGATCCAGCGCGTCGTTGCAGTCCGAGGTCCACACCCGGTCGGTTCGCTCCAGGATCGCAAAGTCGGCACGGCCGCCGCCTGACGAGCACGACTCGATCTCGACGTCGGGATGGGCGGCACGAATCTCGTCGATCAACCGGTACACCGCTCGTGTCTGGTGGTGCACCGTCGCTCGCCCGCCGTGCACAGGGCCGACGAGATTCCGGTTCATGTCCCACTTGACGTACCCGATGTCGTACTCACCCAGGATCGTAATGATCCGTTCCTTGATGAACGCATACGCATCGGGATTGCAGAGATCCAGGACGAGTTGATGGCGAGCCAGCACGGGCTCATACGCATTGTCGACAAGCGCCCAGTCGGGATGCTCGCGATACAGGTCGCTGTCCGGGTTGAGCATCTCGGGCTCGAACCACAGGCCGAACTCGAGGCCGAGTCCGGTGACGTGGTCGACGATCGGGCTCAGCCCGTCGGGCCAGACGTCGTCATCGACAAACCAGTCGCCCAGGCCAGCGTTGTCGCTTCGGCGATGGCGGAACCAGCCGTCATCGAGCACGAAGCGCTCGGCGCCGACGGTCGCGGCACGATCGGCGAGCGCCTTGAGCGTGTCCAGGTCGTGGTTGAAGTAGACGGCTTCCCAGGTGTTGAGCAGGACCGGCCGCGGCTTGGCCGGATGCGACGAACGAGCCCGCAGCATCTGGTGGAAGCGATCGCTGACGCCGTTGAGTCCGTCGGTCGACGCCGACACATACAGCCACGGCGTGGTGTACGTCTCGCCAGCGCCAAGCTGGATCTCGCCAGCAAGCAGCAGCTCGCCGGCTTGCAGAACACGACGGCCGTCACTCAGGACCTCGGCCCGCATCACGCTGTTGCCGCTCCAGCCGAGGTGGGCGCCCCACACCGGTCCATGGGTCTCGCCAAACCCCGCGCGGCCGACAAACATTGCGGGGAAGCGATCGTGGCTCGTGCGCCCGCTGCGGTTCTCGACCATCACGGCGCCGTCGTCGAAGTCAACCCGCTCGGGCCGGAATTCGCTCGACCAGCGTCCGCCCAAGCGCATGACTTCGCGGGCCCAGGTCGGCACCTCGATCGAGAGCAGCACCGATTGCACCTGATAGGTGTCGGCACCGGTGTTCGTGATCGCGGCACGAACGGCCAGCACTCCCCCGGCGCGCAGCTCGACCTCGGTGCGCTGTTCGAGCTGAGCACCGACGGCACGGCTCGTCGCCACGACTCGCTGCTCTTCGACCTCGACCTCAGCAGCCTCGAACCGCGGCGAGGATCCTGTGCCGTCAGCGCGACAGCCTTCGACGCCCGGCTTGCCGAGGAACCCGAGTGACGCCTGCGGCAGCAACGTGAGTGGGGCGGCCACGTCGGCACCCGCTTCGGGGACGGCGGGCTCCTGAGCCTGCGCGAGCGCAGCGGGATCGCCGGGCACAGGCGCGCCAAGCGAGAGGACCCGCGGACTCGCGTTCCGCAGATCCAAGATCGCTTGAGCGCCATCGTTGTTGAGGACGGCGAATGAAGGCATCAGCCCTTGGTACCACCAAGTGAAAGCCCGCCGATGAACTGGCGGCGCAAGATGAGATAGATGATGAGGGTCGGCAACACCACGATGAGCGAGCCGGCCGCGACCACGTTCTCATCGGTAAAGAACTCGCCGCTCAAGTTCCGCAACGACGACGTAATCGGTAGATCGTCACCTTGCTGGATGAGGGCGACGGCCCAGAAGTAGTCGTTGTAGATCCATGCGAACTCAAGCGTCGCCAGTGCAGCGAGCGCGGGCCGGGTGAGCGGCATCACGATCTGCCAGTACTGGCGCCACACGCTCGCACCGTCGACCATGGCGGCCTCGTTGAGCTCCTTGGGCAGGGTCTTCATGTAGTTCGCGAGCACGAACGTGCAGAAGCCCGACTGGAACGCCGTGTTGATCAGGATGAGCCCGATCAGGCTTCCGCGCAGTTCACCACTGTTCGAAATGAACGGGATCTCGGGCAACGGGATCCGCAGATAGATCTGAAACAGCGGCTGAATGATGGCCTGTGGTGGAAGCAGATTGCCGGCGGTGAACAGCATCAGCAATGCGATGTTGAACCGCCAACTGAACCGGCTTACGGCAAATGCGACCATCGATGAGAAGAGCAGCGTCAGAGCCACTGCCGGGACCACGAGTGCGATCGTGACCACGAAGTGTTGGCCCATGTCGCCGCGATCCCACGCATTGCGAAAGTTGTCGAAGCTCATCGAGTCGGGCCACGAGAAGAACCCGTCGATCGACGTCTCGGCGTAGGGGCGGAATGACGTGAACACCATGCCGACGAGCGGCACGAGCCACACCACCGCAAGCGCGATCAAGAAGAAGTGGGCGAGCACCCGAGGCCATCGCTTGACGGTCATCAGTCCTCCTCGCCAAACGCGTTGCGGAGATAGATGATGGCGAAGCCGAAGCAGACGAGCAACAGCATCACGCCGTAGGCCGAACCACGGCCGACGTTGCCGGACTCACCCAAGATGTTGTCGGTCACCAGGATCGACAACACGTCGGTTCCGATCGGGTTGTTCAGCACATCAATGATGTCGAACACGCGGAGCGAAGTGATGACCGTGATCACCATGATCACGATGTTCACTGGCTTCATGGCCGGGAAGATGACCTGACGGAACACCTGCCACTCGTTGGCACCATCGATGGCGGCCGCTTCGCGAAGATTCGGATCGACCGACTTCAAACCAGCGAGATAGAGGACCATGACGTAGCCGACGTGGACCCAGATCATCGCCGCGATCAGGGCCATGAAGTTCTTGGACAGGCCGTACTCGCTCGTGATCGGGATCAAGAAGTCGGGATTGCCGAGCCAGTCGATCTGGTTGCCCGGTTCGGTGCGACCCAGGACGCTGTTCAAGATGCCCTGGCCCGGCGAATAGATCACGCTTCGCCAGATGAATCCGACCACCGCCAGCGACAACACGACTGGCGTGTAGAAGATGCTCTGGTAGATCGCGGAGCCCTTGAGATTGCGATCCAAGATGTAGGCGATGAGCATGCCCAGCGGCGTGCCCAAGAAGAACAGGGCGACCATCACCCAGAGGTTGTTGAACAGCGACTCGTACAGGTCCTTTTCGAAGACCGTGAACAACTGCTCGTAGTTACGGAAGCCGACCCACTTCAGCGAGCTCCACCGCACGCCGTTCCAGTTCGTGAACGACAAAATGAACGTGCCGATTGCGGGAATCCACACGAGTGCGATGTGTAGGAATGACGGCACCGCCGTCATGAGTGTGAGTGTGCGTCGATCGCTTCCGGTCAGCAGAGAGTGAGAACGCCGGCCCTCCTCACGTTCGTGAGAAGTGACCGGCGTCGTCACGTCGTGATCGGTTGCGGTGACGGATTCGTCAAGAGACATCGTCAGTCACCGAGCCACATCAGCTGTAGTCAGCGAAGATGGCGACCTTCTTCTCTTCGAGGTCGCTCAGGAGGCTGTCGACCTTGCTTGGGTCCTCGATGAACTCGGCGAACATGTTGCCGCACTCACCCGCGAAGTCGGGGATCGTGTCACGGTCGAGGAACTGCGAGATGCCGGTAGCGGAGCTTGCGAGCGCAGCCGACTTCTTCTGCAAGTCGTTGTAGACCGAGGTGTTTGCACCAGAGTTCGAAGCGACGACGCTTGGGTCTTCGCTCAGGTAGGCGTCTTGCGCTGTTGCGGTCGACATGTGGAGCAGGAGCTCCTTGGCGGCAGCAGCGTTCTTCGGTTCCGCGATCATCTGGAAACCATCGATCGGAGCGTCGAGTGCGCCAGCACCGATCGCAGGATCGATCTCGGGGAAGTTGAAGAAGTCCATGTCTGCAGCGAGTGCTTCGCTGGCGCTGGCTGCAAACGTGCCGAGCAGGTACATGCCGCATTCACCGGTTTCGAGTGCCGCAGCACCTTCTTGCCAGGTACGACCGTTGGCACCGGTCTGGTGATACGGAAGCAGGCTTTCCCAGGTGGAGAAGACGTTGCGCACGCGCTCGTCGGTCCACTCGTGGTTGCCGCCCATCAGGTCGATGTGGAAGTCGTAGCCGTTGATGCGCATGTTCAGCACGTCGAAGGTGCCCATGATTGGCCACTGGCCATCGTTGGCGAACACGAATGGCGTGATGCCATCGGAAGCCATGTCATCGGCGAGGCTCAGGAGCTCGTCGACGTTCGATGGCTCGGAGTAGCCCTTTTCGGCGAAGAGGCTCTTCGAGTAGTTGACGGCCCACGTGTAATACGAGGTCGGCATGAAGTACTGCTTGCCGTCGGTGGCGGTCGATGCGGCGAGGAAGCCAGCGCCGAGTCCGTCGACCTGATCCCATACGTCGCTGATGTCGCCGAGGAGGCCCTGGTCAGCGAAGAACTTGTTACGGAAACCAGCGAACCATGCGAGGACATCGTCTTCGCCGGCCTGCAGGATTGCGTTGATGTTCTCCTGGTAAGTGTTGTGGTCAAGCGTGTTGATCGTGACTTCAACGTTCTCGTTCGGGAACGAGCCCACGACAGCGGCAAGGCCAGCCTGTGGTGCGGGGTCGCTTGCGTTCGAGCCGATGGTCAGTGCGCCGCCGGCATCGCCGATGGCACCGGTGAACTCGGTCGCAGCGTCAGAGCCACACGAGACACCGATTGCGGACAGGCCGGCAAGGGCAACGCCGCCCTTGAGGACGGTGCGGCGGTTGAGGTCCTTCGCCCATTCAGCAGGGCTCGGGTACCCGCCGATTTCAGTCTTCCGAGTAGTCATAGATGCATCCCCTCCAGGATTCGTCGGCGCGCGCGCCTGTAGATCCACCGAATATTGCCGGTCCGAGCACAACCGTCAAGTCATAGATGGCCTGTTTTCGTTCAGTCGAACACGTTTCCGGATCCGTGGTGTTTGCTATCTGTTTGTTTTTGTTTGACCTGCGTTCTGTCTTGTTCGAAATGCGCCGCTGCGTCATGCTGTAGCGATGCCGACGCAGCCGCAGAACTACGCCCGGACGAGCTCCTCGAGTCGCCAACAGCAGATCATTGAGATCATCCGTGAGCGCGGCGAGACCCGGGTCGGCGATCTCGCCACCGAACTCGGGGTCAGCGAGATGACCATTCGCCGCGACCTCGACTATCTCGACCGGCGCGGACTCGTCGTTCGCATCCACGGCGGCGCCATGATTCGGCGTGATCGTGCGACCAACGAGCCGGACTTCGGCACGAAACGCCAACGCCAGCTCAGCGAGAAAGGTGCCATCGCTGCGGCGGCGTCAAACCATGTTCCGAGCGAGGCAGCGATTGGGATTACCGGCGGTACGACGACATTCGAGGTTGCGCATCATCTCGACCATGTGAGCGATGTGACCGTGGTAACCAACAGTTTGGCCATTCTTGAGCTGCTCGACAGCCTGCATCGGCCCGATATCAGCGTCGTTCTGACCGGTGGAAGCCCCACGCGCAGCAACGCTCTCGTGGGTCCTGTGGCGGTGAATACGCTGCGTACGTTCAATCTCGATCTCGTCATCATGGGGATCCATGGCATGGATGAGCTGCGGGGCTTCACCTCGCCGAATCTGCTCGAGGCCGAGACGAATCGGGCCTTCATCGAGGCGGCCGAGCGCTTGATCGTCGTCGCCGACCACAGCAAGTGGGGTACCTCGGGCCTGACGACGATCGCTCCCCTCGACGCCGCCGATCTGCTGATCACCGACGCTGGTATTGAGCCCGAGGCAGCATCGATCTTGAACGATCACTTGCCCGAAGTCACGATCGTGACGCCCACCCACGCGCTCTAGCCCGGCGTGCACGCCCCTTTTGGGGCACAAGCTCGCACGTCGAAACGTGTTCGAAATATGAAAATCAGCTGAATTCGAACGATCTGGCGCATCCGAAGCCTGTGAGCGGGGCATGTGGTAGCACTGCGGGAACGATCGAGCCGGTGAAGGGGTTCCGAGGTCATGAGCGGAGGCATCGCAATCATCGGCGCGGTCATCGTCGGCTTCGCGTTGATCTCGCATCGCGTCGGGCCGTCGATGATCAGCAGCCCGATGATCTTCGTGGCCGCTGGACTCATCACCGGGAATCGGGCGTTCGACATCGTCGACCTTGGACTTGAGCTCGACGCGGTCGATGTCATCGGCGAAGCAACGCTTGGCGTGTTGCTGTTCGCCGACGCGAGCCGCATCAACCTGCGGGCACTGCGCCACGAATACATGCTTCCTGCTCGGCTGCTCGGCATCGGGCTTCCGCTGACCGTGGCGGCGACGACCGGCATACTTGCGCTCCTCGTCGACGGCATCGATATCTGGCACGCCGCGCTCATCGCCGCGATCCTCAGCCCGACCGACGCAGCACTCGGTCAAGAAGTCGTAAGCGACCCCAGCGTGCCAGCTCGGATCCGCCAAGGGCTCACGGTCGAATCGGGTCTGAACGACGGGCTCATCGTTCCGGCTGTTGCGCTGTTCCTGGCCTTTGCCGTCGACGACGAAGATGTCGCATCGGCCGGCTTCTGGGTTGGTTTCGTGGTTCGCCAGATCGGCCTTGGTGTGCTGCTCGGTCTCGTGATCGGCGCAGCCGGCGCGTTCCTTCTGAACTACTCCGAGCGCACCCAGAGTCTCGACGGCGTTTGGGGGCAGCTCGCCGTGCTCGCCCTTGCCATCACGACCTTGGCGGCAACGATCGAAGCTGGTGGCAACGGGTTCATCGCCACCTTTGTCGCTGGCTTGGCGTTCGGGCACGTGTCAGATCATGCGGAACACTTGGGCGAGTTCACCGAAGACAGTGCCCAGCTCGCTGCGGCCGTCTCGTTCTTCCTCTTCGGCAACCTGTTGCTGGGCCCTGCGTTCGATCATCTGAGCTTCACGGTCATCGTGTGCGCGCTCGCCGTGCTCACGGTCGCCCGGATGGTCCCGGTCGCCATTGCCATGACGGGCACCGGAGCCGCGCTGGCGACCCGGGCCTTCGTTGGCTGGTTCGGACCGCGCGGCTTGGCATCGATCTTGTTCGGCCTGCTCCTTCTCGAGGAAGAACTAGCGAACGCCGACGAACTGTTCGCAGTGGTCGCGTGGACGGTGGCACTCAGCGTTCTCTTGCACGGAGCGACGGCGGCGATCGGCGCCCGCCGTTACGGGGCCTGGTGGAACGACATGCCGCACCACGAACAAGCCGAGATGCCCGAGTCTGTTGCCGTCGCCGAGCAGCGACGCCGGAAGGGCTGACGCTCAGACCTCGGCGCAGGTGTCGAAGGCGAACCGCGGCTCACCGTCGATCATGGCGACCGACGGGTGCGTGGCTTGCAATGCGTTGGCGACCTGCTCGGCGCTGGCGGGCGAATCGAACTCGGCCACGACACCGAGGCACTCGCGAGGGCCAAGCCGATAGCGGGCCCATCGGTCGCCCGTCCATTCCCGGAGCAGCGTTTCGATCTGGGCGTCGTCCACACTTCCTTCGAGCATCCAACCAAGCAGGGCGACACCCACTCGGCCCTCGTCCTGGAGTTGTGCGGCCGCAGGCAGCGGCGGGCGATCCTGTGACACCCGATCTTCTTCGGCAAGCCACCGGTCCGGGTAGATGACCTGTTCGGTTGTCGTCGGTGGCCGACCCAACAGGTCGCTCAGGCCCTGTGCTCCACGAGCGTCGTAGGCGGCTTCGGCCATGACCGGGGCGGTGAAGTACGAGAAGTCGAGCATCTCGCCGGGCACTCGACCGGCGATCGCAGCGAGCTCGGCATCGACGATCGGGAGCTCGGGCTCGACGAGCAGACGTTCCGCTTCGGGCTGGGTGTCGAGATACGCGAACGCAACGAACTGGGCGATGCTCTCGAAGGTCGCCGTGTAAGGCGAGGGCAGCTCGAAGCCGCCGCTGCGCCCTGGTCGGTTGACAATGTCTGGGTAATCCCTGTGCAACGCATGCACCAGTTCGTGCACCACGAT
The DNA here is from genome assembly GCA_937942965.1 of uncultured Acidimicrobiales bacterium. Lineage (GTDB taxonomy): Bacteria > Actinomycetota > Acidimicrobiia > Acidimicrobiales > UBA10347 > UBA10347. The sequence continues at coordinate 8,761 of CALDGN010000226.1, forward strand.
CACTTTGGTTTCGAGCTCGGTGGCCTGCGGTTCGACGATCACGATGAGCCCGTCCTCGTCGCCGTCGCAGCAGACGCCGCGGATGCGATCACGTCGCGCTTCGTTCACGGCATCGCGTTCGACGCCATCATCGATCAACCCCAGCAGCTCGAGAAGCCGCCAGTCATCGTCGGCGAAGATCTCAAGGTCCTCGGCAAAGCCAGCACCAATGTCGTCGCTTTGTTCGACGCGCACCGGCCGCACGAACTCCAGCTCGTGGAGCGTCTCGACGAAGTCGATGAGCGGTTCGATCTCCGCCTCGGTGAGCGTCCATTCGTCGCCACTCAGCACTGCCGGTGTCCCGTCCGGCACGGGGGTCGCGGTCGGGACGGGCGTCGGGGTCGGCTCCGGCGTCGCCGTGGGTACCGGCGTCGCGATCGCCTCAGGTGTTGCGGTCGCCGTCGGGCTTGGCGGTGTCGCCGGCTCGGCCGTTGCAGTCGCTGCGTCTCGCTCGTCGACCGCTCCTTCCTCGACCGTTGCGCTCGATGAGCACGCGGCCGCGAACGCCACGATGACCAGCACGACTCCCGTCAATCGACGACACCGGAACCGAAGCAGCTGCACGCCTTGATCGTCGCGCCGTTCGGACCCGTTGTGACCGCGGCTCGCCGGTTCAGCCCCCGCTGTGTCGGGTGACGTGCCACATGGCGATGGCCGCCGCGGTAGCGACATTGAGCGAGTCGACGCCGTGATGCATGGGAATCGTGAGCCGCCGATGCGAGCGAGCCTGTGTGGCCGGAGTTAGTCCGGGTTCTTCGGCACCGAGTAGCAGCGCGACCCGATCGTTCTCGGCACGCTCGAAGTCGGCGAGCGACACGCTGTCGTCGGCGAGCGTCATCGCCACTGTTGTAAACCCGGCCGCTTCGAGCACGCCGAGACCATCGGGCAGCGGGTCGAGGCGACCGTGGGGCACGGTGAACACGGCGCCCATCGAGACCCGGTTCGTGCGGCGTGCCAGCGGATCACAGCTGCTTGGATCAACGAGGAGCGCACCGACCCCCAGCGCCGCGGCGGTGCGGATGATCACACCCATGTTCGTCGGGTTGTTGACGCCTTCGGTCACCAGGACGGTGTTGACACCTTCGAGCACCTCGGCGACGGGCCGATTGGCCGGCCGCTCGAAACATGCCATCGCTCCCCGGTAGCGGCGGTGCGAGGCGATGCGCTGGATCACCGCTTCGCCCATCCGATAGACGGGAGCGTCGCCCGGGTCGAACTCGAGTGGACGGTCACGCAGATGCTCAACGATGACAGAACGAAGCCGATGGCCGGCGGCAAGCGCCCGGCCGATCACGACATCACCCTCGGCGATGAACACGCCCTCCATGTCCCCGCCCGCTGCTTCGCGAAGTTGGCGTAGTTGCTGATCTCGCAAACCGGTGAACACATACATGCGCTCGTCGTCGGGGTCTTCGATGAGCTCAGCATCGACAAGGTTCATCCGGTCGACTCGCCTGACTCAGGCTTGCGGGCTCGGCTCGGCGCAACTCGCGGCGGCTCGTTCGGCTGCTTCGGATACACGGGCGGCCACGGGGCGTCCATCAGTCCTGCGGCCATATCTCGCTCATGGAGTTCGAGTAGCGCGTCGAGCCGCTCGCCAGCGGCCGCGTAGTCGTGCCAGGCGTCGCCGAGTTCGTCGAGCAGGCCTGGCGCCGTCGCGATCGTGATGGCTTGTGGATCGACGTCGTCGACGTTGTCCCACTCGATCGGCATCGACACTTGCGCGCCGACACGCGGTCGCACCGACCACGCGCCGAACACGGTCTTGTGGGGTGCGTTCTGGTTGAAGTCGATGAAGACCCGATCGCCTCGCTCTTCTTTCCACCACGCAGCGGTGAGACGCGTCTCGTGGCGCCGTTCGAGTTCACGTGCGAGCGCAACCGAACACGCGCGCACTTGATAGCTGTCCCATTCGGGAGCGAGTCGCACATAGACGTGCAAGCCCTTGCTGCCGGTCGTCTTGACCCAGCTGCGAATACCGAGCTCGTCGAGGAATTCCCGCACGCGCAGCGCAGCCCAGCGCACATCGTCGAAGGTGATCGAGCCATGGGGATCGAGGTCGATGCGGAGTTCATCGGCGATCTCGGGTTGCGCTGCGGGATAGGGCCACACGTGGAAGCACAGTGATCCCATCTGTGCAGCCCAAACAACATGAGCGAGGTCTGCCAGCACGATCGCTTCGCTCGTTGTGCCGTTCGGCGTCGCGACCGTCGTCGTCTGCAGCCACTCAGGCGCACCCTTGGGTACACGCTTCTGGAAGAAGTTCTTGCCCGATGCCCCGTCCGGAAACCGCTGCAACATGGTGGGACGTCCGGCGACGATCGGCATCATCGCGTCGCCAACCGCCAAGTAGTAATCGATGAGGTCGAGCTTGGTTTCACCGCGGCGGGTGAAGAAGACCTTGTCGGGATTCGAGACCCGCACGGTGTGACCCGCGACTTCGAGCTCGATCGCTTCCACGTCGTCGATCGTAGACGTGCGGCTCGAGTCTGGACATCGACGCGCTCAGCCGCCGATCGAGCGGTGCCCGTTCAGATCGCCGAGACGGGGCCGACGGCTTCGACTTCCCAGGCCTGGATGGCCTCGTGATCAGGCCACTCGTCGGGGGTGAGGCCGCCCTCGCGCGTGAGCAGGTCAGCGACGAGTGGTTCGGGTGCGGGACGCCCGAGCAGGTAGCCCTGCACGAGGTCGCAACCGAGATCTTCGACGACGCTGCAGGCCTCCATAGTTTCCACGCCCTCGGCGACCACCACAGCGCCGAGATCGTGGCTGGCATCGACGACTGAACGGATCAGTCGGCGAGCACGGTGATTCGAACCCAGCGATTGCAGCAGCGCCCGATCGAGCTTCAGTACTGCGATCTCATGATCGGCAAGGCGAGTCAGCGAGCTGAACGCTGCGCCGAAGTCATCGATGGCGACATCGACGCCGCTTGCGATGAGGTCATCGATCATGTCGTGACCGGCAGCGAATACCCGGGACTCGAGGATCTCGAGCCAGAGGCGACCTGCATCGGGATTCGTCCGAGCGTTCACGGTCTGGGAGACAAGATCGACCAGGTCGGTGCGGTGCAGGTCAGCCGGGCTGAGGTTGATCGACATGATGCGGCCGCCCTCGGTGAGCGCAGCTGCGTGGGCGATCATGTGATCGGTGAGATTGGTCAGATTGCCCGACATGCCGAGCAAGTCGAGGAAGAGGTTCGGCGTCAGCACGCCTGTGCCCGGAAGGACCCAGCGAGCGAGCCCTTCAGCGCCGACAATCTGATACGTCGACAGATCGACGAACGGTTGGGCGTAGAGCATGAACTGCTCTTCATCGAGGCCGGCAGCGAGCGATCGACTCAGACGATCACGGCGAGCGGCGTCGACGCGGTCGCGTTCGGTGCAGGTGCGGAAGCGATCGCCGCTGTCCTTTGCGCTTTGGAGCGCAGCTTCGGCCATCCGAAGCATGGTGGTTTCGTCGCGGCCGTCGAGCGGATGGCTGGCAAGCCCGATGGAAATCTCGGGCGTGATGCGGATGCCTTCGAGCTCCAACGGCAGGGTGAGTGCCTCGCTGATGCGGGTGGCGATGGCTTCGGCTTCGTCGCTCATCGCAGGAGCTGCGATGGCGAACTCGTCGCCACCAAGGCGAGCCATCGTCCAATGTGACGGCAGGTTCGACGTGAGCCGATCGCCAAGCACCTGCAACAGCAGGTCGCCGGTCGAGTGACCCATGGTGTCGTTAATGAGCTTGAAGTCATCGAGGTCGAGGAGCGCAACGACCAACGGCATGCCGCTTGCGATGTTTGCACTGAGCTCAGCGCGGAATCGGTTGCGATTCCAAAGGCCGGTGAGATGGTCGCGGGCTGCAAGTTCCTTGAAACGCGCTTCGGCGCCGCGCTCGTCGGTGACGTCGACGAAGGTCATGGCCACCGAGCCGTCGCTGATCGCGACGACCGTCACGTCGACGATCCGGCCGCTGACGTTGGCACCCGTTGCGGGCACATTGCGCTGATGATGTGGTTCGCCCGTTCGGGCAACTCGATTGGCTACTTCCAGTAGCCCGACTGCAGTCATTCAATGACTTGCGTCGCTGAGCACCTCGTCGGCGGACCCATCGGAGCGGCCGAAGAAGCGGGCTCCCATCTCGTTCACAAACGTGATCTCAAGACTCGACGTGACGTTCGCTTCGACTGGTTCGAGGATGAACACACCCGTCGCGATCTGTCCGAGAATGTTCTCGTAGTGCGCCATGCGGTCGACAGAAGCGGCGCTCCCGTCAGTTGTGTTGTTCCAGATGCGTGCTGCAGTGGTCATGCAGGCTCCTTCAGCGGGTGTAGGAACTCAGCTTGGTGTCGGGATGTCTTGATGATGTCTAACCAATCTCAAGCGTCGCTCAAGATGGGGATCGTCAGACCCGGGTGGGGGCCACCCTGGTCCTATCGGCCCAAAACGGGCGAAGAATAGGCCCGAGCCACCTCGGCGCTGTACGCGTCGAGAGCTTGTGTTGGTGTGGCTCTGTTATGCGAAGGGTCGAAGCACTCGGTGGAGTCCGACCGGGACCGGCTCGTCGAGCTGGTCGAAGTCGCAGTCGCTCGGTTCCTTGTCCGCCCGCCACCGCAGCAGTCGAGTGACCTCGCGGAAGCGACCGTTGAGTGTCGACCCGTACTTCACCTCGGCGACGAGCTCGGGGCGGACTGGCAGCCAGGACATCTCTTTGCCCGCGTTCCAGCGATGCTGTTGTTGGGCGCCGGCGTCGGCCCAGCTCGCCCATGGGTGACCATCGAGCGCATCGACCTCGTACGGGGCGAGCTCTTCGAGCAGCTCAGTGCGCCGCTTCTTGGTGAAGCTGGCGGCCACACCCACATGACGCAACCCTCCGTCTGGGGCGTGCAGCCCGAGCAGGAGCGACCCAACGCCCTGGCCGTCCTTGTGCATGCGATAGCCGGCGACAACCGCGTCGGCGGTACGAACGTGTTTGACCTTGAGCTGGCTTCGCTTGTTCTCGGCGTAGGGCTCGTCGAGCGGCTTCGCTATGAGACCGTCGAGGCCAGCCCCTTCGAAGACGATGAACCATTCATGGGCAACAACCGGGTCATGGGTGACCGGTGTGAGATGGAGTGGATGCTCGACAGCGGCGAAGACTCGCTCGAGTTCCGCTCGACGGACCCGGAACGGTTCGGCGCGCAGATCGCGATCGGCGACCGACAGCAGGTCAAAGGCGACGATCTCTGCCGGCGTTTTCTCGGCCAGCATCTGCACCCGACTGTCGGCCGGATGAATGCGCTGCTGCAGCGCATCGAACTCGAGATGGTCATCGATCGACACGATGATCTCGGCATCGAACACGACGCGATCTGGAAGTTGGGCGCGGATCGGTTCAACGAGCTCGGGGAAGTATCGAGTCAGCGGCTTGGTGTTGCGTGACCCAAGGTGGACCTGGTCGCCATCGCGGAACACGACGCAGCGGAAGCCATCCCACTTCGGCTCGAAGGCCAAGTCGTCGCGATCGGGAATTCCCGTGACGGCTTTGGCGAGCATCGGCTGCACTGGCGGTTGCACCACCAGGCGGTCCAGTGTCACGAGCCGCGCTTCATGAACTGAGGCTGATCTCGACCGGTGCTTCCATGAGTCGAACCGTACACGTACCCATATCGACGGGTGGCGTGATCTCGGTGACCATAAGTTCGGCGATGCGCCGCAGCTCAGTGGCGGCAGGGCCGTCGCCGAGCACACTCGGCTCGCCCTGGTCGCCACCTTCAGCAACTGCGTTGTCGATCGGAACCTGACCCAGCAAGGGCACGTTGAGTTCGTCGGCCAGGTTGCGACCTCCGCCAGCGCCAAAGATCTCGTGGCGGCTGCCATCCGGCGCGACGAATGCGGTCATGTTCTCGATCACGCCCGCGATGCGCAGGTAGTTCTTGCGTCCCATGGAGCCCGCTCGAGCGGCGACCTTTTGGGCGGCGAGCGCTGGCGTCGTGATGATCACCATCTCGGCTCGAGGGAGCATCTTGGCCAGCCCCATCTGCACGTCGCCGGTGCCGGGCGGCATGTCGATAAGCAAGTAGTCCATGTCGCCCCAACGCACATCCTCAAGGAAATGCTGGACAGCACGATTCAGGATGAGCCCTCGCCACATGAGGGCGCTCTCTTCTTGATCGACGAGGAACCCCATCGACACGACCTTGAGTCGACCGGCACCGATACGGCGCTGGTTCGGCGCAATCTTGGTTCGGCTTCGTTCTGAACTCGACGGCGTTGGCTCGGCAGTTGCCCCGTCAGCGTTGACTGGGTCAGCTGTTGATTGCGGTTCGTCGGATGAACCGACGGTGACGCCTTCGAGACGGCCTTCGATGCCGAGCATGCGCGGGATCGAGTAGCCCCAGATGTCTGCGTCGAGCACGCCGACGGTGAAGCCCATCGAGGCCATCGCGGCGGCCAAGTTGCTCGTCACCGAGCTCTTGCCGACGCCGCCCTTGCCGCTGGCGATCATGATGACCTTGGTCGAGGGCAGGATCTCGTTGTCCGGCGGGTTCTCTGCAATGCGTTTGCGGGCGATCGCCATCACCTCGGCACGGCCGTCTTGGGTGAGCTCGCTCCACTCGACCTTGACCTTGGTGACACCAGGCAGTTGTTCGACGCGGGCGATGACGTCCTTGCGAATCTGGGCCTGCAGCGGACATCCGAGGGTGGTCAGCGCCACCTTGACCATGACAAAACCGTCGTCGGCGATCGTGACCTTGGGGACCATGCCCAGGTCGACGATGCTGCTACCTAGCTCCGGGTCGATCACGCCCCGGAGCACCGCCATGATGTCCTCAATCGTCGCCATGCTCACCTCCAAAGTCTACTCAGCATTTAAACCGGTTTCTACCGTGTAATATCGGCGACCGTGGAGACCCCGGCGCGACTCGATGTGCTCAAGGCACTCGGCGACAACACTCGCTACGCGATTTACCTTGAGTTGGCTCGTTCGGCCTCGCCCCTCGCAACCGCAGACATCGCCGCGATGCTTGAACTCCATGCCAACACCGTGCGCCCGCACCTCGAGCGCATGCGCGACGTTGGGCTACTCGACGTGCGGATCGATGCCCGAGGGACACGCGGCCGGCCGCAGCATCTCTATTGCCTGGCCCCTGATGCGCCATCGCTTGGGCTGGAGCCACCGGTCTTCCCGACGCTCGCCCGCATGCTGCTCCGCCTCGCCGAAACTGCCGGACTCGATGCCGAAGACGCCGCCGAGGCAGGACGCGAACAAGGTGTGATCGAGGCGAACAGCGCCCGCGGCGATGGCGACGTTGAGCGGATGGTCGACCATCTGATCAAGTTCGGCTTCGATCCTGAGCTCGTCAGCGACGATCCCGACGACTTCACGGTGTGCTTCACGAACTGCCCGTTCGCCGAACTCGCTCGTGCCAACCCAGACATCGTGTGCAGCCTGCACCGCGGCCTACTCGAAGGTGTACTCAGCCCAGGTTCGGTGCAGGTCGTTGAGTTTCGCTCGGTCGCAGACCGACGGCCCTGTCAGGCCGACTTGACCTTCGCCTGAGTCGAGCGAGCGACCGGCGGTGCGCTGTCGCGATCGAACCACCACGCGGCGAAGAAGACCAGCCCACCGGTCACGCTGAGCACGGCCGCAACGGCGTAGCTCATGCGATAGCTCGACACATCGTGAAGCCAACCGAGCAGGTACGGCCCGACCGCAACACCAAGACCGGTCACGATCAGCTGCGAGACCGAGTAGATCTTGGGGTACTCGGCGACCCCGAAGCGGTCGGCCAGCACGAGCGGTTGCAGCATCAAGAGATTGCCGATCGTGCAACCGAAGAGCACGGTGCTCAGCACGAGTGCGGTCCGTGACTCGCCGACGCTCATGAACCCAAGTGAGACGCCCTGCACGATCGAGAGCACTGCGGTCATCACGATGAGCCGCACGCGCGACGCCACGACTCCGCCGATCAGGCGAGCAACGACTGAAGCTCCCGCGACCGTCGACACGAGCAGCGTGCCCGTCGATGCGTCAACCCGTTCTGAACCGAGTTTGGCGAGCTGGGCGATGCCGCCAACTTGGGCTGCCATTGCGAGCACGAAGCCGACCGTGGCCAGCACGAAGAAGACCGTGCGCACCGCGTCGGCATAGCTCATGCCACTTCCGCCCTGCGCCTGATCCGCGACCTCGGCCAAACCATCAGGGACTTGCCCGCGGGCCCTCGGATCGGGCCACAACGCAAACGACGCAATGCCGATGACGACGATGTAGATGAGTGCCAAGATCGGCGTGGCTGAAGCCATCCCTCGACGCTCGATCAATGCGGCCGCCAACACGGTGAAGGTCAAGCCTCCGACCGAGAGGCCCGTCGACGCGATCGACAAGGCCACAGAGCGCCGAACCTCGAACCACCGGGTCACGAGTGTGGTTGCGGGCACAAGCCCGCTCAGCCCGAAGCCGACCGCGAAGATCGCATACGAGACGTACAACGTCGGCAAGCTCGTCGACTGGCCAATGAGCCAAAGACCGAGCGCAGAGACAAGACCACCGGCACCGACGACGATGCGCAGATCGTGTCGCTGAATCACGGGTGCGATCACCCGGCCCGTAACCGCACCGACGATGAAGAACAGCGAGGTCGCGAGCGAGACCGAGGCAGTGGAGAAGCCCTGCTCTTCGGTAATGGCTTTGAGGTACACGGCCAGGCCATAGAAGCCCAGGCCGGCATTGACCATGAGGACGACGAAGACGGCGGCGACGACGAACCAGCCTTCGAAAATTCGCCTGCCGCCTTGCACCACATGAGCCTACGAGACCGTGAGTCCACCGGTCTCTTTTGGCGTAGTTCTGTGATTCGCGCGAATCGACCCTCGGCTCGCATGGACAGGCGGGAATGCAAGCTTGATAGGATTCGTTTCAGTCGTTGCACGTAGTTGCGTGCCGACTCACCTGCAACCCGGAGGCCCTCATGATCACGTTGACTGATAACGCCGTAGCCAAGGTCGGCGCCCTCATCGCCGAAGAAGACGAAGCCGAGCTCGCGCTTCGCGTTGCTGTCCGTCCTGGCGGTTGCTCTGGCTTCAGCTACGAGATGTTCTTCGACGGCGAGTTCGCCGACGACGACCAGACTCTTGATTACTCCGGTGTCAAGGTCGTTGTCGACCCGTCCAGCGCCATGCTGCTCGAGGGTGCGACCCTCGATTACAAGGACGGTCTCCAAGAGACCGGCTTCTCGATCAACAACCCGAACGCCCAGCGCACGTGCGGCTGCGGCCAGTCGTTTAGCTAACAACTGCGGCGACAACCCGTTCGCCTGGTTCGCCAGACGGCACTACGACGAGACCGGTTCACCTCAGGTGTCCGGTCTTGTTTCGCGTCTGGACGTCACTACGCTCCGGCCGTGACCGCTTCGCAGGAGACCCCCACGATCCAGTTCGAGCTCGATGGTCGCCAGGTCGAGGTCCCTGACGACGGATCGTCGCTGCTTGGCACGCTCCGCGACCGGCTTGGCAGCCGTTCACCCAAAGACGGATGCAGCCCTCAGGGCCAGTGCGGTTGTTGCACCGTGCTCGTCGACGGTCAGCCTCGCGTCGCATGCGTGACGCCGACCCGTCGCATCAAAGGACGCTCCGTCACGACGATCGAGGGTCTCGACCAAAGCGACCAGGACCGCTGGGCGAATGCGTTCTGCGCAACCGGCGCCAGCCAGTGCGGGTTCTGCACACCGGGCATCGTGGTGCGACTCGCAGGCCTCGAAGCAAAGAAGCCAGACGCCTCGCACGACGATGTCAACAAGGCCCTTGCCGCACACCTCTGTCGATGCACGGGCTGGCAGACGATCCACGAGGCCTGGGACCTTCGCAACGAGACGGGCGTTGAGCTCCCTGCCAGCGACGCTGCGTCGCAGCGGGCCAAGATCGAAGGCGGCGTCGCACAAGCAGCCGGCCCTGAGGTGGCCCTCGGGCGTGGCGGGTTTGCCGATGACGGCGCACCTGACGATGCACTCGTTGCGGTTCGAACCGCCGATGACCGCTGGGTCGTGGGCGAGACGGTCCACGAGGCACGCGAACGGGCCGGCAAGATCCAAGGGCGTCGAACCACCCTCGAGCCTCGCTATCCGCTCGACCTCCCTGAAGGCGACTGGGCCGCCACCCTGCAGACAACCTGGACCGAGCCCGGCTACCTCGAGACCGACGCGTCGTGGGCACGCCCCGATGGCGACGCCGCATCGCCACTCGCGAACGCCGGCGCCTTCGGAGGCAAGGCTGACTCACCGGTGCAAGAGATCGCTCGCCAACTCGCCGCCGAGCATGGACGGCCGGTTCGGGTGCTGTTCAGCCGCGAGGACACCGTGCACTTCGGGCCGAAGCGGCCGCCTGTAGCCGGCGGCATGCGCTCCGACGGGACCGGCATCTTGCGCGTCGTGGCGACACCTGGCATCGATGAACACATCGCCGCCGTCGCCCCCGGGCTCACGGTCGAACACATCGACGTCGCCGATCAACTCGCAACGTCAGCGGCCATCCGGGGCGCTGGCTGGATCGAAGCGCTGTGCCTGCACACGCTCGCAACCGGTGCGACCCAGCGGGTTGCGATGCCCGACAGTCCCGCTTGGGCCGAGGCCGAAGTCGACGACGACACCATTCGAGTTCGTGTCCACGCGGGAGCGATCGGTGATCCGACGACCCTGCGCAGCTATTGCATCGGCGCGGCCCATATGGCCACCAGCCTCGTTCGATCCGAGGCGCTGACCGTCGACGATGACGGCGTTGTCCAGGACCTCACGATTCGATCGTTCGGCATTCTGCGAGCCGTCGATATGCCGACGGTCGAAGTCGAACTCGTCGACAGCGACGAACCATCGGTCAACGGAAGCGACCTTGTCTTCGGCGCCGTTGCCGCAGCGACGAGCTTGCATCTCGGCGCGACGCAGTGGCCACACACCTAGCCGGGTCAATCCGCTGCTCACGACCACGTCGCTGCAGCACGGGCCGGTAGGCTGCACCTCGTGACGAAACCAGTCGGCCCTTACACCCCAGTCATGCGCGTTGGCGACTGGGTCATCTGCTCCGGCCAGATCGCCCTTAAGGACGGCGCCCTCAGTGGCGACTCGGTCGGCGCTCAGGTCACCCAGGCTCTCGCCAACATGGCAGGCCTGCTCGACAGCCAAGGCGCGTCGATGAGCGACGTCGTCAAGACGACGGTGTTCCTGACCGACATGGACGACTACACCGAAATGAACGACGCCTACATTGCGGCGTTCGGCGACCATCGCCCAACTCGCTCGGCTATCGCCGTAGCTGGCCTTCCGCTCGGCGCACTCGTCGAGATCGAAGCCTGGGCCAACACCGGAGACAAGTGATCATGGCTGGCTCAATCATCATCATCGTGATCCTCCTACTCGCTCCGATCGGCATCCTGTTGAGCAGCAGCATCTTCGCTGCGGTCTTCACCAGCTTGTTGAACCGCGATGTCGCCACGACCCACGACGGCACCGAGCTCGGCGAACTGGCTGAGTCGGGTGTCGCCATTCAGCTCGACGCGTAACTCAGCGTCACTGCGCTGAGGCTTCAGCGCTCGATCAATCGACGTCGTTGCTTGCCAAGGTGCGCGCCGTGAGTGCAACGAAGACGACGGCGATCACGAGCGGTATGACGATCGATGCCCACGTCGAACGATCAGCCAACAGGACCTCGATGCGCGTGCCTCGCTGGACATTCGTCATCAAGTAGCTGCGGATCGAGAGCCGAGCGGGACCATCGCCGAGGCGGGCGATGACGTTCTCCCATAGGGCGAGGTAGGCGAGGCCGAGCCAGAGGCCGAACGAGAACCGCACCCCGACGAAGAGGAACGCGCCGCCATAGGCAACCGAGCCGAGCATCGCAGCCAAGGCGAGCGGCCAGGCGAGATCGGGCTGACCAGCCAGCAAGCTTCCGATCACCAGCGGCGGAACGGTGACGACAACGAGCACCGTGACAACTGCCGCGAATGCAGCGATCGCCAAGTGCCATCGGGCTACGGGCTTGAGCCACAGATAGACGAGTAGTCGGTCTTCGACCAGGTTGCCGAGCATCGGGCTGGCCAGCAGCAACGCGGCAAGCGGAACGAACGCAGCAATGCCGTATTCGCCAAGCGCGAAGAGCGCGGCCGACTCGGGCCCGTCGGAACCGGTCGCCTGGCGAGACAGCGCCGCGGTGAGCAACACGATTGCCGCAAGGCCGCCGAGTGCGAAGAGTCGGCCCTTGGTGAGTTGACCCCGAAGCAGCAAGCGGTACAGAACCGGGATCGAGCGGCCGGCCTGCACCATTGGCCGGACTGAAGCGTGTGTCGTCGTCATCGGCTCACCAGGTAACGGAAGACGCTCTCGAGATCATCGTCGAGCGGTCGGACTTCGTGGAGTCTCGTGCCGACCTCGACGCACAACGGCGCAAGTGCACGAGCAAGTTCAGGGGCATCGTTGGTGTCGACCTCGATGGTGTCTCCATCGAGAGTCACGCCTGCGATCTCGGATCGCCGCACGAGGGCCGACGCCAACGATCGGGGGCGGTCACAGCGGATCCGCACTCGCTGCGGACGGTCGTCCATCAAGGCACGGATCTCACGGAAGTCGCCCTGGGCGGCGAGGCGACCCTTGGCGATCACCACGACATTGGAGCCGAATCGCTCGACCTCTTCCAGCACGTGGCTCGACACGATGACCGCTCGCCCTTCGGCGGCGAGATCGTGGAACAGCGACACCATGTGGACGCGTTGGCGCGGGTCGAGACCGCTGAGCGGCTCGTCGAGCAGGATGACACGCGGCTCGTGCACAATGGCTTGCGCCAGCTTCACCCGCTGACGCATGCCCTTGCTGTAGGTCGGCAGGCGACGTTGGTCATCAGGATCGAGCTCGACAAGACCGAGCACCCGTCGAGCTTCGGTCTCCGCCTGTTCGACACCCTGCAGTTCGGCAGAAGCTCGCACGAATTCGAGCGCCGTCAGATGGTTGAAGACGGCTTCTTGCTGCGGAGCCAAGCCGATATCGGCGGCGGCCGACGGTTCGGTGCGTGGATCGACGCCGAGCACACGCACGGTTCCGCTCGAGGGGCGAGCCAGGCCGCACAACATCCGCAACATCGTGGACTTGCCAGCACCGTTCGGGCCGAGGAGCGCAGTCACGCCAGGCTGCACCGAGAAGCTGACGTCACTGACAGCGACCAGGTCGCCGAACCACTTTGAGACCCGGTCGACGACAACCAACGCATCGGGCGGCGGAGGAGACGCAGGAGCGGAAAGCTCCACTTCGAGACGACCACCAGCAGGCGGCGGCGGGACGGGAGCGGTCATCGTTCGACCCGAATCCGTTGGTAACGCCACCACGTTGCACCAGCGGCGATCACGCCGTAGCCGACAGAGGTCGCGATGAGCGCAGCGCTTGGCAGCCCATCAAGCGCGGGGATGGCGATCGAGGTGTCATCCATGATGCGCTCGGCCGCTTCGCCCATGACCTCGTCTGGCGAGCCGAGCGCGATCCAATCCGATACATCGATGGCTTCAGTCAACCCGATCGTGACGATCCCAGTGATGATGAAGAAGGCGACGATGCTGACGCTGGCAATCCCCCATCGGCGCGGGATCGAAGCGAGGAACATGGCGACACCGGTGTAGAGCATCGCGGCCAGCAGGCCGGCGAAGAGAGCACGCCCCAGGATCTCGACCACCTCGACGATTCCGCCGGGACCTATGCCAGCGAACGTGTAGCCGAGGATGAGGAACACAATCGGCCCCACGGCGACGATCAACATGACCAGGAAGATGCCGATGCCCCGAGCCAGCACATAGGTCGACCTCGTCAAGGGCGAAGCCAGATACAGCGCAAGC
>CALDGN010000227.1 GCA_937942965.1 uncultured Acidimicrobiales bacterium
GGTCGCTGGATCCATCGACGCCACCGTCGTCGAGTCGGCGGCAGGTGGCTGGATGATCGATGTCGTGCCGCGCCCCGACTTGGTCGGGTCAGTACCGCTGCCGCCAGACGGAGCCGGAGGCGCAGCCCTGCTGCTCGCATCGGATCCGGTGCCGGTGTCAGCCGATGGTTTCGACCTCTCGTTTGAGCTCGCTGTTGGCCACGTCGACTACCGAGGCGAACGGAATCCAGGTGCGTGGTACGAGTTCATGGTGACCCCCGCCCGTGAGCCAGGCGAACTGCGGACCGGACCGCTGTACCTGTCCGACTGGTTCGCCGGATCGACCACCTTCGCCTGCCGCTTCGAGCTTGGCGGGAACACGATCTGTCGCCTCACCGATGCGAACGACGAGATCGTCTGGCAATCCTCATTCGTCGACGCTGCTGGCAGCGGCGAGTCGGTTGGCGGATTCGAACGCGACGATCTGCGCTTCTCGACCTGCGATGCGAGTGACGTGACTGCGAGCTGCCTGGACACGATCCGGCTTCGATTCTCCAACGGCACGCTGGCGATCGACGTCGGCGGCGAGCGTTACTTCGAACAAGGCGGACTGCCTGACCTGCCCGACGACCTCGTTGGCGACATGGCCCAATGGACTGCCGTTGTGACCTCGCGGAGCGAGGTCGAGATCATGCGCTTCCACGGTCGAGCGCTTGGTGACTGAGCCCCGTCCTCGAACTTTTCGCCCAGCTCGTGACATAGAACGCCTGGCTGCGGTGTCTTCAACCTGTCGGACCGGTGGGGTCCACAGATTGGAGATGCCATGTTCATCCGCACGAGGCACCACAAAGAGGTAGGGCACCAGCGCCACAGACGGCTCGACGCACGCAAGAAGCGACGAGCGATTGCCGCTGTCATGACGATGCTCGCAACGATCGTGCTCGCAGGAACCGAGTCTGCCACCGCGCAGGAGTGCTGGCCGACCGCAACCCCGATCGGAGCTTTGCCCGGCATGCCGCCGCCGGTCTTCTGCTCACTCAGCACGGGAGCGGGCTCGACCGCCGTCGTGGGCGAGAACACCTGGGTTGACGAGTTCGACCACGGGCTCACGCTCGCGGACATGCAAGGCAGCGGCTACCGGATCTTCGAGGACCTTGGCGGTGCGCACAAGACGCTGCACTGGCGCCATGGCGACCATTGGATGGTCGACATTGCGCTCAGCGAACAAGACACCGAGTTTCCGGCTGGTGCAACCGGGGGAGCGATGCTCAGCCCCGACCAGACGTTCCGCTTCGAAGACGGCAAACTCGTGATCGAAACCGTGTTGGCGGCCTCGATGCCCGGCTACCAAGTCGGCGTCGGCAGCCTCTGGGGTGAGGTCGACATCACGACCGGGTCCGCTCCCGATGACCTCGGCCGGCCAGGCACGCTCTATGGCTACGACCACTTCCCCGGGCACTGGACCCTTGGCTGTCGGTACCAGCCGGATTCACACATCATCTGCTCGTTGATGGACGACTCGACCCAAGGCCTGCCCGAAGGTCGCGTCTGGGAGATGTCGTTCTTCCAACACGTTGGCACCGAGGTGTTTGGCGGCGGCGACTGGGTCGGCGGCGGCGATGTCTTCGACGAATGTCAGCCTGATGAAGGTGACGGCATGTGCCGCATGCTGTTCCGTCTGGAGTTGACCGAGACCTCGGTCGACGTCTTCATCGATGGCGAGCGCTACTTCGCTCAGTCGGGTATCCCGCCTTTGCCCGCCGACTTCCTCAACGCCGATCTGCATGTCTACGCGTCGTCGATGTTCTCCCGGGTTCCCGGCGACACGATTCGTTTCCACTGGGATCGACTTGCGGTCAACCCCGATCTTCCAGTCGGCGGGCCCGTCGATGGCCCACCGCCCAGCTGTCCGGACTGAGCGAGGCTGGATCGGGACGCTGGGTTAGGCGCGTCGGATCCGGATCGGCCCCTTAGCCGTCGACGGATCGACGACCTTTCCCTTCTGGGTGATGACGACGTCGCCCGCTGCCACCAGGCGGCGGGCGGCAGCCCGGGCGGGCTCCATCAGTGCACGCCAAGCCTCGGCGCCGTCGTCCTGAGCATCGGTGTCACCAGGTCGAGCCTGCGTTGCGGCGACGGCTCGGGCCGCTTCGGATGGGCAGATCGACGAGGTGAGCGCTCGTGTGCTCAGCAGGTCTTGGATCGCGGTCTCGAGCGCGGCGTCGGTCGAGGTGATCTTGCGGCGGCGACAAGCCTGAGAGCACCACCGAATGTCGTCCCAGTTCCGCTCCCACTTCTTGCGCCACTCGATGGTGCGTCCGCACGAGGCACAGATCTTCGAAGGGTGGGCTGACACCCTGTCAGTGTCATCCTCGGCCCGCCGTTGTGTCGAGTCCTAGCCTGCGTCTCATGGGTCTTCTCACCGGCAAGGTTGCATTGATCACGGGCACGAGTAGCGGGATCGGGGTAGCGATCGCCGAACGGTTCGTGGCCGAAGGAGCGACAGTCGTGGCGTGGTCACGCCGCGAGACCGTCCTTGACGGCGTGGAATGGCACAGCGTCGACGTCGTCGACAGCGCAGCCGTGAACGAAGGCCTCGCCGCCATCGTCGCCGAACACGGCCAGATCGATGCGGTCGTCAATAACGCAGGCGTGCAGCTCGAGCGTTCGATTGCCGAAACCACCGATGACGACTTCGACCTCGTGATGGGCGTGAATGTCCGTGGTGTCTTCAACGTCGCTCGGGCCGCGGTGCGCGCAATGGCAGCTGGGTCGGGTGGCTCGATCGTGAACATCGGCTCAACCGCGGCGAACCATGCTGACCACGGCATGGCCATCTACAACACGAGCAAGGGCGCGGTGCACTCGCTGACCCGATCGATCGCCATCGACCACGGCGCCGACGGCATCCGCTGCAATGCGGTGGCACCC
>CALDGN010000228.1 GCA_937942965.1 uncultured Acidimicrobiales bacterium
AGACTCGTACCCCGACTATCCGACCGACGACCAGACGGGCGCGAACTGATGCGGCCACTTGACGACATCACCGTCGTCGAAGTCGACGGCTGGATGGCCGCACCGTCCTGCGGCGCCATCCTCGCTGACATGGGTGCACGCGTCATCAAGGTCGAGCCTCCGCAGGGCGACCCCATGCGCAACACGCAACGTCCGCCCAAGCTGCCCGATGAGCTGAAGTCCTTCGACTACCAATTCGGTGTCGACAACCGAGGCAAAGAGTCAGTCGTCGTCGATCTCACCGATGACCGCGGCGTCGAGATGGTCCACGCCCTGTGCCGCGACGCAGACGTGTTCCTCTGCAACCTCTTGGTCGAGCGCCAGCAACGGTTCCGCCTCGACCCCGAAAGCTTGCTCGCAGAGAACCCCAGGCTCGTGCACGCCACGTTCACCGGGTACGGCACGACCGGACCCGAAGCGTGGCGTCCCGGCTTCGACGTGACCGCATTCTTCGCTCGCAGCGGGTTGCTCGACGCGTCGCGAGAAGGCCCCGATGGCGTCATCCCGATGGCACGCCCCGCCCAAGGTGATCACACCGCTGGCTTGGCGCTGTTCGGCGCAATCGTGAGCGGGCTGCGGCTCGCCGAGCGGACCGGCGAAGGCCAGGTGGTCGAGGCCTCGCTCTACGGCACCGCCGTCTGGACCCAGGCGACCGACTACGCGATCACGGCGGTCGACCGCAAAGCCGTCAACCCTCGTGAGCGAGAGCGCCAGATCCAGGCGACCCGCAACCGCTACCGCTGCGGTGACGGGCGCTGGGTCGTATTCAACATCCCCGAAGAGTCCAGGTGGCCCGGGTTCTGCGAGACCATCGGCGCTCCCGACATTCTTGAAGATGAACGATTCGTCGACCTGACCTCTCGCTTCCGCAACATGCAAGCCCTCGTCGCTCGCGTCGATGCCGCGCTCGCCGAGAAGACCCGCGACGAATGGGCACCGCTCTTCGACGCAGCCGGTTTCGTGTGGGCCCCAGCGCTCGGCCTGCACGAAGTTGTCGACGACCCGCAAGCCGAGGCCATCGGGCTGTTCCCAACGCTGACCGACGACACGATCGGCGAGTACCGAACCATCGCCAATCCGATGGTCTTCCAAACCGCGGACGTGCTTCCTCGAACCGGCGCTCCTGATCTTGGAGCCGATACCCGCGACGCGCTCACGGCGGCCGGCATTGACCCGGACGAGATCGAGGCCCTGCTCGCCGCAGGCGTCATCGCCCAGTCCGACGCCGCCGGCTAACTCGAGCACAAGTTCCGGCGGTCGGGAACCAGACCGCACCTTCGCATCGTCAGATCATCGACACCGACTCGATGGAGATGCCGATGCGCTCATCTACTCAACCTCAACCCTTCCGTCGCCTGCTGGCGGTGCTGGCACTCGTCTTGATGACCGCCGCCGCATGCAGCTCTGCCGAGATGGCCGACACGGTCAGCGGCTCGTCGGCTGACTTCGCCGCAGACGCGGCCGAGCCTGCCGTCGCCTTCGAGACCAGCGCCGAAGACGCTATGGACAGCGACGAAGCCATGTTCGACGAAGAGGCGAGCAGCCGAGGTCCCGCGGCTGCCAACGAGGCGATGACCACCGGCTCCACGGGCTCCCAGGCACAAGCCCAGCTCATCGACTTGGGTCGAGACATCATCTACACCGCCAACCTCGACATCGCATCAACCGACGTCTCAGGCGCAACCCGAGATGCGGTACGAGCCGTCGAAGGACTCGGCGGGTTCCTGTTCAGCCAGGACACGAATGGTCAGAACAACACCAGCCAGCTCGTCTTCAAGGTGCTGCCCGAACAGTTCGCAACCACCCTCGACCGCCTCGGTGGCATTGGCACCGTGCGCAACCAAGCGGTCAGCGCCGAGGATGTCACTGCAATCGTGGTCGACCTCCGCAGCCGCATCACCACCGCAGAGGCAAGCGTGGTCCGCCTGCGGGCCCTCATTGACGAGGCCAACGACTTTGAGATCATCGCCCAACTCGAGAACCAGCTTCTCGACCGCGAGACCACGCTCGAGCGCCTCCGTGGCCAGCTCCGTTCCGTCGAAAACCAGGTTGACCTGGCGACGATCAACCTGTCGATCGTTCAGCTCCAGAACCGGGCCTCGGTTGCCGTCTCGCTGACGGCGCTCCCCCTGCATGACGGTGGCCAGCGCTGCACGATGGGCCAAGGCCAGAACTCAATCACGGCCGACGGACCCACCACGCTCTGCCTCCAGATCACCAACCGCGGCGACGTCACGCTCGTCGACCTCAATCTGGACCAGCCGGTGCTCGGCACCCCGCTCGACGACTTCGTGGTTCTCGATGGCGACATCGATCGCCTCACCCCTGGCATGACGGCATTGCTGATCGCCGAGATCGATGTCACCGAAGAAGTCGAATCGCTGCGCACCACCGTGATCGCACAAGGCGTCGACGCCGACGATGAACCAGCCGGCGGCGAAGCCCGCTCGACGAGCCCTGCGCTCTGGATTCAGGTCCCAGAGAGCGACGAGCTGCCTGGCTTTGGAGATGTCTTGGCCGGCAGCTGGAACGCCATCAAGACGATCGCCATCCTCATCGCTATCGCCCTGGTTGCCGTCGCCCCGTTCGCTGCGGTGGCTTTGCTCCTCGCTCCCCTGGCGCTCTGGATCTGGCGTCGTCTTCCCCGGCCGACTCCCAAGCCACAACGCACGATGCCGATGCCGCCTCCTCCGGGCCCACGCGACGCCACCGAGCAAGCGCCAGAAACTACGGTCTCGGCCTAGCGGTTTCGAGGCGCAACGGATGACCGTTCGGCGCCCTCGACGACGCAACTGAATCGCCATCTGGGCACACAGCCTGGGGCTCGCCGCTGGAGGGGGTGGCGAGCCCCTTCATCGTTTTGGCCCACTCGCCTTTGAGACCATCCGCTCTGAAACGCTTGACGACCCTTGCCATCTCAAGTACCTTGCGGAACAAGGTAAACGGTATTCCAAGACAGTAGGGAATCCCAGATAGTCGTCTCACCGACAGTCTCGTCGGTTCTGATCCATGGAGAATTCGTGGAACACAGCTCGCAACTCCTCAAGGGCGTGCTCGACATGTGTCTGTTGGCGCTCATCGCCGAAGACCCCAGCTATGGCTACGAAATGGCCAGCAAGCTCGAGCAACGAGGCCTCGAACTCGTGAGCGAGGGAACCATCTATCCCCTCCTCTCCCGCCTGCAGAAGAAGGGCTACATCGAGGGCTACTTCGTCGAGTCCGCCGGAGGCCCGCCCCGCAAGTACTACCGAATCCTGCCCGACGGCAGCGATCGTCTCAGCCGATGGGCCCACGAGTGGCAAACCGTTTCCAACGGTGTCGGCGCAATTCTCAATGGAGGTCCCAATGGAGGTTCACGTGGCTGACATCACCACAACACTCAACGCCTGCGAACTCGTATGGAGACAGCAGTCGATCGCCGCAGCCGACATCGCAGAGATGAGGACGGAACTTGAATCCCATCTCCGTGAAGCAACCTCGGCTGGCAAGTCCGCTGAGTCGGTCGTTGGGCCCGACATCAACACGTTCGCCCGGTCATGGGCCCAGGTGAAGACCACCCGGTCGATGCCCGCGAGCGACACGATCCAGGCGACCCGCTCGTATGTCGCGGCTCGCTCCCGTACCCGCCTGTGGTGGACCCTCGGCGCCATCTCGCTGGTCACACTGCTCAGCCTGATCCTCGGCCCACGTGGTGAAGCGGCCGACCTCGAGATGTGGCAGTGGATCTTCGTGACCGCCACATTCGTACTGTTGATCGGCGAGATGCTGAGCGGCGGCTTCTTCGTGCTCCCGTTCGGTATCGGCGCAGGTATCGCCAGCGCATTGGCGTTCGCCCGGGTCGAACCGCCGCTGATTCTGCTGGTCTTCATCATCACGTCGTCACTCGCCCTCTGGGGCCTTCGCGAGTTCGCTCGGAAGGATGACGATCATGTCGTCCCCGTCGGCGCCAACCGCTACGTCGGCCAACACGCCGTCATCACCGAACCAATCAATGGCGTCGGCACCGTCGGCCGGGTCCGGATCGAAACCGAGAGCTGGATGGCCATCGCCGACAACAATGAACACATCTCGACTGGATCGGTCGTGCTGGTCAGCGAAGTACGAGGCGCCCGCCTCGTCGTTCGCGCCGACTGAGCAGTCCCCGGTCCGCCAAGAAGCAATCCCCGATAACAACAGTCGACAGACAACAAGGAGACAGTCATGAGCCCAATTGCAGGGTTCTTCATCGCCCTCATCATCCTGCTGGTGGTCGTTGCAGCCCGCGGCTTCCGTCTCGTGCGGCAGTGGGAAAAGGGCCTGATCGAACAGTTCGGTCGCTACCAGAAGACGGTTGATCCTGGCCTTCGTTTCATCGTGCCGTTCGTGCAGAACCTGCAACGAGTGGACATGCGTGAGCAGGTCGCCGATGTCCCTCCCCAAGAGGTCATCACGCGAGACAACGTCGTCGTAACCGTTGACGCCGTCGTCTATTACCAGGCGACCGACCCGGTCAAGCTCAAGTACAACGTCGCCAGCTTCATCGTCGCCGCCACCAAGTTGGCTCAGACCAACCTTCGTAACGTGGTCGGCGACATGGACCTTGACGACGCGCTCACGAGCCGCGACACGATCAACACCGAGCTCCGCATGATCCTCGACGAAGCCACCGACGTGTGGGGCACCCGAGTGGTTCGTGTCGAGATCCAGCGCATCGATCCCCCGATGGACGTCACCGACGCCATGCACCGTCAGATGAAGGCGGAACGTGACCGTCGTGCACTCGTCACCGAAGCAGAGGGCACCAAGAGTGCTGCGATTCTTCGGGCCGAGGGCATCCGCGAGTCGCAGGTCCTCGAGGCCAGCGGTCGAGCCGAAGCAATCAAGCGCCTTGCCGAGGCCGAGGCCTTCCAGAAGGTCACGATTGCCGAGGGCGAGGCCCAGGGCATCGAGCGTGTGTTCAAGGCCATCCACGATGGCGACCCCACACCGGACCTGCTGGCTATCAAGTACCTCGAGACGCTCCAGGGCGTCGCAGACGGTCAGGCCACCAAGATCTTCCTGCCGCTCGACACCGGCGGTGTGACCAGCTCTATCGCTGCAATCGGCGAGATCTTCAAGGCAACTGGCGACGACCCGGTGCAGGCCACGGCCCAAGGCAACCCCGCCATCGGTGCCGGCTGACGCAACGCTGCGTCAACAACCAACGCACTTCGACCGCGCCCGCCTCGCCACTGCGAGGCGGGCGTTGTCGCGTCTCGGCTCGGCCCGTTCGCATGCGTACCCCGTTCACCGCAGTGCACTGAGGTAGCCGACCTAGAGCGGTCCCGTGTACCCCAATCAAGAACCTTCGACTCGCAGTCCCGATCTGGGCGCCGATGGCTCTCTATGACACGCCGGGAAGCAACGTTGATCGAACGACTCGTCAGCCTCAATGACATGAGCGCTGCGTTAGCGAGAGTCGAGACCGACGTCGACCTGTTGTCCATCGCCCTCGATCACATGGGCCGGCTGTTTAACGCCGAGCGGATCGATATCACGGTCATGGACGACGACCCCGCAACCGTCCAGATGATCGTGTTGAACGACGAGGCGAACGGGGCTATCCCTGATGGGGCGCTCATGGCGTTCGACGAATCGATCCCGTGCCTCGGCCAAGAAGACGGCGATCTCGTCCACATCCACGACATGAGCGCACAAACTCATGTGGCGCTCACCCGCCCTCACGAGATCGATGGCTACCAGTCCATGCTCAGCGCCGGGCTGTTCGCTCGTGACCGCTACCTCGGCACGTTCAATCTGTTCAGCCTGGAGCCGAACCGCTTCGATGACGATGATCGACTCGTCGCGCGCCAGGCATGTGCCTTCATCGGCTCCGCGATGCAGAACATTGAATCGCACAACGAAGCCCAGCGACGGCTCCGCGAGATCCGGATCCTGAACAACATCGGCCAGTCGCTGGCCGAAGTCACCGACCTCGACCATGCGTTGTCCACGGTCAGCCATGCGGCGCTCGAAGCACTCGGCGCGAGCAACTGCTCGGTCATGCTGCTCAATGACGACCACACCGAAGTCACCGTCGCCTCGGACCAGGCCGCAGACCCGGACACCGTGTCGATCGCCGGCGCGGCCATCCCCATGGACCTGCTGCCCGATCTCTACAGCGCGATGCTCGACCGAGTCCCGACGATGATCCCCGACTGCCAGAACGCCACGATCGTCGCACCCATCCGAGACCTGCTCGTCGCTCGCAACGATCATTGCCTGATGGCGCTCCCCTTGCTCGCCCGCAAGGAAGTCATCGGCGCCATCGTTGTTGCGTCGACGCGACCGGGCTTCGTATTCAGCGATGCCGCTATCGGCCTCGGTGAATCGATCAGTAAGCAGGTCGCCGCAGCGGTCGACAACGCTCGCCTGTTCGATCAGCACCAGCGGGCTGCCGACGCGGCCGAAGAAGCCAACCGGGCCAAGAGCGAATTCGTCGCCAACATGAGCCATGAACTCCGCACGCCCATGAACGGTGTGATCGGCATGACGAGCCTGCTCCTCGACACCGAGCTGAGCCGGGACCAGGCCGAGTTCGTCAACACGATCCGCACTAGCGGCGACGCACTCTTGTCGGTCATCAACGACATCCTCGACTTCTCCAAAATCGAGGCTCGCAAGCTTGAGCTCGAAGCGCACCCGTTCTCGCTGCGGTCGTGCGTCGAGGACTCGCTCGACATCGTCTCGCACAAGGCAGTCGAGAAGAACCTCACGCTCGCGTTCAGCGTCGACCACGACCTGCCCGACACCTACGTCGGCGATGTCACCCGCATCCGCCAGATCCTGAACAACCTGCTCGGCAACGCATGCAAGTTCACCGAAGCTGGCGAGATCGTGACGAGCGTGACCGGTTCGGTCGATAGCTCGACCGGCGAGGCAACGCTCTCGCTCTCGGTGTCCGATAGCGGCATCGGCATCTCGCCCGAAGGGATTGCGAGCCTGTTCACCCCGTTCACGCAGGCCGACGCGTCGACGACGCGCCGGTTCGGCGGCACCGGTCTAGGCCTGACGATCAGCCGACAACTCGCCGAGATGATGGGCGGTGAAC
>CALDGN010000229.1 GCA_937942965.1 uncultured Acidimicrobiales bacterium
CGCCAGCAGCGTGCAGGAGTGGCGCATCTCCGGACTACAAGGTCCGATTCCGGCTCCGCGTGCGCCGGGCGAACCGCCACCCGAACGCGGTCCGCTCCATGTTGTTCCGGCCCGGCAGAAGCCGCTCTTGTTCGGAACACCTGACCACGTGCATGACGAGCTCGAGTCGCTGGCCGAAGGCTTCGGAGCAGACGAAGTCCTACTGGTGACGATCACCCACGACCACGAAGCTCGCGCCCGCAGCTACGAGCTCTTGGCCGATGCGTTCGGCCTGACACCTCCGGGTGATCAGACCAACACGAATCAGGCTTCGACGGTGACCGCGGGATAGAAGGCGACGTGGTCGCGGATCTCCGCGGCCTTGTCTTTGGGATCCGGGTAGTACCACGCAGCCGCTTCGGCGGACTCACCACCGGCCGTGACTGTGTAGTAACTCGCCGTGCCCTTCCACGGACACATCGACGTGCGGTCGTGATCCACGAAGTGCTCCGACACGATCGAGTCGGGCGGGAAATAGTGGTTGCCCTCGACAATGATCGTGGCGTCGCTCTCGGCGATGACGGTTCCGTTGAATACTGCCTTGGCCATGAGCGCACGTTAGATCGGCTCCGTCGCCCTGTCCTGTCGAGCCGCATCGGGATCGCCGGCAGGTAGCAGTGACCTCGGGGAAGCGGCAAGATAGGGGACTGTGAAGCTTGGGATCTTGTCGCGTGCACCGCGGAGCTACAGCACCCAACGCCTCCGCGCTGCCGGGCTCGAACGGGGCGTAGATATTGCGGTGTACGACACGCTGCGGTTCGCCATCGACCTGAGCCGCGAAGACCCCAACGTGACCTATCGGGGTCGCGACATTGACGACGTCGACGCGATCCTGCCCCGCATCGGCGCTTCGATCACGTTCTACGGCCTCGCCGTCGTGCGCCAGTTTCAGGCGATGGACGTCTACACACCCAATACGTCGGACGGCATCGCGAACAGCCGAGACAAGCTTCGCTCGATGCAGATTCTGTCTCGCCACGAGATTGATGTTCCTGCCACCACGTTCGTTCGTGAACGCAGCGACATCCGTCCTGCGATCGCCCGCGTCGGCGGCGCACCCGTCATCATCAAGACCCTCGAAGGCACCCAAGGCATTGGCGTGATCTTGGCGCCCGACCTCCGCGTCGCCGAAGCCGTCATCGAGACGCTCCAAAGCACCAGCCAGAACGTGCTGATCCAACGCTTCGTCTCTGAGAGCCGAGGCCGAGATCTCCGGGCGCTTGTCGTCGGCGACCGCGTAGTCGCCTCGATGCGACGGATCGCCCGCGGCGACGAGTTCCGGTCCAATGTGCACCGTGGCGGCCGCACCGAGGCCGTGACACTCGATGCCGAGACGCGCGAGGTCGCATTGCGGGCAGCTCAGACACTGGGCCTCACGATCGCCGGTGTCGACATGCTCGAGTCCGACGACGGACCACTCGTCATGGAGGTCAACTCCACTCCTGGACTGCAGGGCATCGAAGAAGCCACCGGCCTCGACGTCGCCGGAACGATCATCGATCACATGGTGACGAACGTGAACTTCCCTGACCTCGACGTGCGGCAACGTCTGGGCGAGGCCAGCGGTTACGGCGTCGCCGAGATCCACGTGGACCGAGGCGCAGACATCGACGGCATCACGCTCGCTGCATCGGGACTCCGCGATCGCGACATCACGGTGCTGGTGATCGAGAACGATTTCGGCGTCGTCCCGAACCCTCCAAGCGATCGAATCCTGAGTGCCGGTGACCGACTGCTGTGCTTCGGCCGTCTCGATGAGATGCGGTCGTTGGTGCCAGCCCGACGCGCTCGCCGAGGACGGATCAAGCCACTGCCGCAAGATCCGCTTCCCGACTGAATTCGATGGCCACGACGAACCCCAAGGCGCCGAAGAAGGCCGCCACGTCCCCAGACAACACGAAGCCAGACGAAACGAAGCCAGCCGGTAAGAAGCCGGCCAAGAAGGTGACGAAGAAGACGTCGTCTCGCGGTCCGCGTCGCGCTCCGTTCGAAGTAGCGGGCCACTCCATCACCGCCGGCAAGCGCATGCGCATCGAACTTCCGATCGGCAGGCTTATGAGCGGCACGCCTGTCGCTCTGCCACTCATCGTGGTGCACGGCAAGACCGACGGTCCTGTCGTCTGGCTGAGCGCCGCAATCCATGGCGACGAGATCTGCGGCGTCGAGATCATCCGCCAGGTGCTGGCCGAGATCAGTGCCACGTCGATGGCCGGGACCGTCATCGCTGCCCCCGTCGTGAACGTGCACGGCTTCAACACGAACGACCGCTACCTGCCCGACCGCCGCGACCTGAATCGCAGCTTTCCGGGCTCGGCCCGAGGATCGCTCGCCTCACGCATCGCCGACCTGTTCATGAAAGAGGTCGTGAAGCGAAGCGACGTGGGCATCGATCTACACACCGGCTCTGATCTGCGCACGAACCTGCCTCAGATTCGCTGCGACCTCGACCATGGGCCGACCCTCGATCTGGCCAACAAGTTCAGCGCTCCGATCGTGATCGATGCTCGCCTACGCGATGGCTCGCTTCGCCAAGCTGCGGTCGAAGAGGGCAAGATCATGCTGCTGTTCGAAGGCGGCGAAGCCAGCCGTTTCGATCCCGCAGCGATCGCCGCCGGCACCGCTGGCGTCCTCCGAACGCTCAACCACCTCGGGCTGACCGATGTCGCCGTGTCACCACCTGCGCCGTGCCTCTACTCGCGGTCGACGCGTTGGAGCCGGGCGTCGAAGAGCGGCATCGTGCACCTCGAGGCGCGGCTCGGCGAGTTGGTGCGAGCCAAGGACCAGCTCGCCACGATCTATGACCCGTACGGCAAGGTGCTC
>CALDGN010000230.1 GCA_937942965.1 uncultured Acidimicrobiales bacterium
GTCGGCGACCAGGTGGTCGGCGCAACCCTCGATCAGGCCAAGGCCATCGTTGATGCGCTCGTGCCGTTCCATGCCGAGTGGTGGGGCCACGCCGACCTCGATGCGATGGAGTGGCTACCCCGACCCGACGCACCGCAATACGTCGCCGCCGTTCCGGGGATCTACGCAGCCGGGCTCGAACCGCTCCAGCAGAACTGGAGCGACCGGGTCTCGGCCGAGTCAATCGAGTTGGCGCTGGCGCTGGCTCCGAAGTTCGAGGAGCTGTTGCTTCGCACGGCGACTGGGCCGGCCACACTCATCCACACCGACACGCGCTTGGACAACATCTTCTTCGCCCGAGACGGTTCCGACGACATCGCGTTCATCGACTTCCAACTCGCACTCGCCGGTCGAGGTGTCGCCGACTTGGCCTACATGATCGGCACGAGCGTGCCCCGTGACATCGCCGCCCAGAACTGGGAAGGCCTGTTGCTGCGCTGGCACGACGGCATCTGCGATCGAGGCATCGACTACTCGTGGGACGACGCCGTCCAGCACTACCGCGAGGCTGCGCTCTATTACTTGTCCGGAGCGATGTCACTCATCGGCACATTCGACGCCGGCAATGACCGTGGCGCAGCGATGGCCGAGGCGTACTCGACCCGGATCCTGGCCCACGTCGTCGACATCGACGCCGGGCAGGTGCTGTAGCGATGGGCATCCTCGACGACTTCTCGTTGGCCGGACGCAAGGCGGTCGTCACCGGCGGCGGCAAAGGCATCGGGCGCGGCATCGCGCTCTGTTTGGCCGAGGCCGGAGCCGATGTGCTCGTGACCTCGCGCACCCAAGCCGATGTCGACTCGGTCGCCGCCGAGATCGCTGCGCTCGGCGTAACTGGCGTGGGATTCGCCGCCGACGTGACGGCAGAAGACGCCCTCGACGGCGTCGCCGCTGCAGCCCACGACCAACTTGGCGGACTCGACATCTGGGTCAACAACGCGGGAGGGCTTCCTGACGGAACGCCCCGCTACCTCACTCGCACCGAGCGGTCGCATTGGCAGGCACAGGTCGACCTCAACCTGACGGCCGTGTGGGAAGGCGCCGTCGTGGCAGCTCGCCACATGGGCGACGGCGGATCGATCATCAACATCTCTTCGGAGACCGCCCGAGGCGCCGCCAACAAGAATGGCCCGTACGCCGCGTCGAAGGCAGCCGTGAACTCGCTCACCCAGACGCTGTCCGTCGAGCTGGCACCCGCGATCCGGGTGAACGCCGTGTCGCCCGGGCCGATCCCGACGGAGAACTTCATCGAGAGTGTCGGCTACGAGGGCGACCGCAAAGAGATGATCGACAAGCAGCTACGCATCCCGCTTCGCCGCATCGGCGACGAGCGCGACATCGGCAGCGCCTGTGTCTTTCTCGCCTCGCCCGCCGCCAGCTGGATCACCGGCCAAGTCCTTCTCGTCAACGGCGGCCGCTAGACAGCCCACACAGCACCTGCATCGACGAACGGTGCCTGACACCCGTTCGGTTGGCATGATGTCGGCATGGCTGAACTCATTCCATCTCCGTTCCTGGTTCCTGGTGTCGAGCCCAAGGTGATTCAGGAGTTCGTCGGTGGCGTGAACACGGGCAACACCGACATGAGCATCGCTCGGATGATCGCTCCTGGCGGCTGGACCGAGCCGGGGCAACGGCCCGAGTTCGACGAGGTCACGCTCGTGCTCAAGGGCGAGGTCCGGGTCGAGACTGAGGGCGAGACCTTCGATGTTCCCGCCGGCCAAGCGATCACGATGAAGGCGGGTGAATGGGTCCGCTACAGCACACCGCATCCCGACGGCGCCGAGTACATCGCCGTGTGCACCCCGGCCTTCTCGCCGGACACGGTCAACCGCGACGAGTAGCTGTCACACTGCAGCGCTGAGCTGGTTGGCCGCTGCGCCAAGCTGGATGATTGCCGCACCGAGCTGGTTCGGGGTCGCGGTTGCGTAGCTGAAGCGGGCGTGGCGGGCGAGATCTCGCTCGACCGCGAATGCGTTTCCGGGGACGAAGCACACGTTGTGCGCCAGCGCTCGATGCAACAGCTCACCTGTGTCGTCAACATCGGCGAAGCGAACCCAGACGAACATGCCTCCGGCCGGACGGTTGCAGGCGACCCGGGCACCGAAGGCCCGTTCTAAGGCGACGAGCAACGCGTCGCGTTTAGCTGCATAGGAAACGCGCAGTCCACCGAGGTGAGGTTCGAGCCAATCCGATCCGAGCGCTTCGGCCACGATCAGTTGGTTCAGGCTGGACGTGTGCAAGTCGGTCGACTGCTTCGCCGTGACGATCGCATCGGTCAGCCACTGTGGACCGGCGAGGGCACCGACTCGCAGGCCGGGCGCCAGGATCTTCGACACGCTGCGAAGCCGCACGGTCAGCTCTGGGTCTCCGGGCATGAGCGATGGCTCGGTGTGGATCCAGAGGTCGCGGTACGGATCGTCCTCGACGACAACAAAGCCGTAGCGAGCAGACAGTTCGGCCATACGAACCCGCCGCTCCTCGCTCAGCGAGGCGCCGGTCGGATTGTGAAAGTTCGGGACCAGGTAGCAGAGCTTCGGACGCAGACCGTGGGCGAGCAGATCCTCGAGCGCGTCGACCTGCATGCCCTCGGCGTCGACCGGAACCGCGTACAGCGATGCGCCGTGGGCACGGAAGACCTGCAGCGCGCCGAGGTAATCCGGATCGCTCACGACGATGGCGTCGCCCGGATCGAGCAGCACCCGCGCCAACAGATCGAGCGCCTGCTGCGAGCCCGTCGTGACGACGATGTCGTCGGCGTCGACGCGCAGGTCGCCCTCGCCGCTCAGGCGCGTAGCAAAGGCAGAACGGGTCGCTTCGGTCCCGCGGGTTTCTCCATACTGCAGCGACGCGACGGGCTGCTCGGCGAGCACCTTCGCCGTCGCCGCCCGCAACGAGGCGATCGGGAAGCGCTGCGGATCAGGAAGACCCCCGGCCAACGAGATCATGCCCGGGCGTGCCGCCTGCTCGAGTAGATCACGGATGGCCGATGACGGGGTCGACGCGCTGGTACGAGAAAGCGCTGGTCGACTCAGCGCAGGCCGGCTGAGCGCAGGCGTCGCGGTGGTGGGTCGCATGGCGAGAGACGTTGCAAGAGACACTGTGCCACCTTGCGTCAGGTCGAGCCTGGCGGGAAGCCCCCGCTGATGGTGGTACCACCAGTGGTAGGACAATTCTCTGCGATCCCGGCCGGGACACGTCATGCTGGAGCGGTGCGAGCCCAGGACCTCGGCAACTTCCTGCGAACCCGGCGTCAACGTCTTGATCCGCGCACCGTCGGCATGCCGTCTGGCTCGAACCGGCGCACTCCCGGTCTACGCCGCGAGGAAGTCGCTGTGCTCGCGGGTGTCGGCGTCTCGTGGCTCACCCGACTGGAACAGGGGCGGGCCAACAGCGTGTCCGCCGAAGTACTTGATGGTCTCGCCTCGGCATTGCGATTGAGCCCGACCGAACGTCAGCACCTGTTCAGCCTGGCGGGCGTGCGCCTGCCGAACCGGGCCGCCGACGTCGATCCGACCGAGAGTCACCGGCGACTCGTCAATGGGCTCGATCCGAATCCGGCCTATCTCATGGACCATCACTGGAACCTGGTCGCATGGAACGCAGCCGAAGAAGGCCTGTTTCCGTTGCTGCGCGACGCCGGGCCGAATCCGAACCTGCTGCGGTTGTTCCTCGAGCACGAGGAGCTGCGCGAGTTCATCGACGACTGGCCGCTCGAAATCGAACGCCTAACTCGACAGTTCCGCGCCCACCTCGCCGACTACCCGAGCGACGTGCTCCACGAGCTCTCGGTCGAGCTGCGGGCTCGACATCGTGACTTCAGCGATGCGTGGGACCGCCACGACGTAGCCCCGCTGGCGCCCCACATCCGGGTCATCAACCATCCCGATGGCGAGCGGCGGTTCGATCAGCACCGGTTGACGCTCCCCGACCACCCGGGTTGGCTACTTGTGCTCTTCGTGCCGATCAACGATTGACGTGTGCGGCTTCGACCGACGCATAGAAGCCGCGTAGCCCCTCGGACCCTTCGTAGATCTCGATGAGGTGACCGAGCGTCTCCCGTGCGTCGTGGAACGAGAAGTCGGTCGAGCCGGCTTTGGCGGTGAGCACAGCGTCGAAGCCAGCTGCAGTGAGCTCGTCAGTTGCATCGGCGAACGAATCGACGAAGAACGCCATGTGGTGCAGTCCGAGCTGAGCAAGTGACGCCGGGGCGTGGACGTGAACGAGTTCGACCATCACGCTCCCCCACCATCCATAGGCCGACGAGTGATCGAACCAGGACGGCTCGACCTCGATGTGCTCGCGGACGATGAATGGGCCAGCACCCTTGGCTTCCCACTCGACGACGGCAGCGCCAAGGTCATCAACCCCGTACGCGATCTGCACCGGCCCACCGGCGAGGCACGCCAGCGAGCTGACACTCACCCGACCAGCGCCTCTTCGCTCACCAGCTCGACCGACACGGGAATCGCCGACTGGATGGCCTGGCCGGTGATCGGGCAGTAGCCGTTCTCGACATCGATCAACCGGTTGGTCGGCGAGCCGATGTCACGGACTTTTTCGTCCGTGCCTGTCGACGAACCCCAGCTGTGCGCCATCGAGATGACACCACGGCGCACATCGGGCGCTTGCTTGGCGACACCGATCAGCGACGCATGGGGCGACGCGATCCGCACGAGTCCTTCGTCGACCACACCCAGGTCGTCCATGTCAGCAGGGTGCATGTATGCGTAGTTCGTCGGCGTCTTTTCGTTGAGGCCGGGAAGCTCGCCGCCCATCGAGTTCAGGTGCGTCTTGAGTCGACGCGAGATCAGTCGGTACGTGTGCACGTCGGGATCGAACCCGGTCATGATCTCGGCCGACGTCTGCTCGCCGAACACCACGTCGAGTTCGTCGATGTGGTCCGCAAGTGCGACCTGGAAGCGGCCGCCCGCATCGGGATCAGCCGGCTGCACTTTGACGGCGTACTCGGGAAGCACCTTGCCGGCATTGGCCCGGATCACGTCCATCGACACCCGCGAGTTCGCGTAGATCAGGTCGAGGACATCGTCGTCGGTCGGATTGTCGGCGCTCGGCGGAATCGATCCGCCCGCCAACTCGATCTCGATACCCATGCGCTCGGCGATGCCGTGGAAGACCTCCCAGTCGTTGAGGAGGTCGCCGTCAGGTTCGAGCACGGCCGGGGTGTAACAGGCATACGGCTCGCGGAACCAGCGATCCATGAATGGCGGCACGTCGGCCCGTTCGAGCGACAGTTTGGGAGCGATCACGTAGTCGGCGAACTCGGCGGTCTGGGTCATCCGATGATCGAGGACGACAAGCAGCTCAAGGTCTTCCATCGCGGCCAGCGTCTTCTGCTGATCCGGCCACGCCGCGACCGGGTTGCCGCCATTCACGATCAGGGCTCGCACTTGGCCATCGCCTGGCGTGACGATCTCTTGGGCCAGCGTCGTGCACGGCATCTCGTTGTTGTAACCACGCAGTCCACGGAACCGAGACTCGGGCCCGCTCGGCATACCGAACGGGCCGATGACCTGGGCTCGCTTCGGCACATCGGGCTGCAAGAACCCGGCGGCTTCGATGACTTCGCCCTCGCGCATGAACCGGTTGCACACGACGTTGAGGGTGAGCGAAAGATGCTCCATCAGGCTCGGGTGCGGTGACATCGACGGGCCGGTGCCGCTGCCACTGATACCCCGCTCGGCCGCAGCGAACATGCGAGCCGCGGCGACCACATCGTCGGCGTCGACGCCGCAGCGGGCGGCGACGTAGTC